>JAWLCO010000029.1:0-35781 GCA_041687075.1 Hyphomicrobiaceae bacterium
CGTCGAATAGGTGCAGAAGTACTTCGTCGGGGCCTCGTCGGCGATCCATCGCCGGGCCTCGATGAAGCCTTCGATGGCCACGCGCTCGGCCAGATGCTCACGATCGTACCAGAGGTTGAAGTCTGCTTCTTCGGCGGGATCGACGTCCATCGACGTAATAAGCATTCCCTTTCCGAGCAACGGCATTCCAGCATACCCTCGACTTGTTGGGGAGACCTGCAGAGGCACCAAGCTAGCGCCGGTCAACACAGCGCATTACGCAATCGATGTCTAGACCGCAATGCTGAGATTGGTTGTAAAGGACTTTGCGCAGGTCGAATTTGAATGGCCGATGCGGCGGCGGGTAGCAGGAGGGAAGACGACGGCACGGCGGCGCCTCATCACCTTTACGCTGATGCCGGCGGCCACCTCTTCTACGCACTTGGGACAACGAGCATCATTGGAAAGCCAGACTTCCCGTTCGGCTTTCCCTGTGCTTGGTCTGCTACTCTCATCACGTCCTATGAGGTGAGTTTCGGTCCCTGTTGCCTACATCAAGTTAGATTGTCGCCAAGATTTAGTCAATTCATGCGATTAGGTATGATTGAAACTTCCAGGTGGAAGCGACGTTTACGGTGCTTGCAAAGGCGATCTTGCATGTATAGGTCAAGTCGCCATCAATTCTCCTTCGAGGACTTGTCTAATGAACAAGGCAAGGAAGTTCGTTGATCTCCCTTCCGCTGATTCTGGCGGGGGGGCGGTGAGCATAGACGTCTATGTCGGAAAGCGGATCAAGCAGCGCCGCCTTGAACTTGGGATGAGCCAAAACGATCTCGCACGTTTGCTCGATACGACATGGCAACAAATACTGAAATACGAAGCTGCCGACATTCGCATTAGTTGCGGAAAGCTTTATGAATTCTCGCGGGCGCTGAATATTCCGATGCTATGGTTCTTTATCGGTGCTCCTCAGGTTGATCTGAGTCTGGATCTGAACCTCCGAAACATTTCACCTGCTGACCTTCAAGGTATCCATGGTGAACTCTAAGCTCATTCCTCCAAGCTATTCGAGTTGAGCGCAACTGATCTGACAAATCTGCATATCTTGGTAAACATCGTTCAATTTCACGGCCTTATCGACTCTTCTCGATTTCCTGCTTCATCTTGCCCGCTTGGCTCTCATCAATGAGACTTAAGCCCATGGGGAGCACAAAAGGGCGGGGCAGAAATGAGTCGTTCGTGCACGCTCGAGCCTGCTTATTTGGCTGGCAATGAGCATAAGTCAAGCAACCTAACGGGGCATCAGGCCGACCTTCTCGACATCGGCATGGAGTACATGGGCCTTCAGCTCCGGCTCGGAGCATTGACGGAGGCACAGCATAGGGCCTGGCCTGGCCAGGCGTGGACTCCGGAGCTAGAGAAAATCTGGTCGCAAGAGGTGGATCCCATACGGGATCGCATGGCGGAATTGCGAAGAGTTGCGACTATTTGCATCGCCACTTCCCTTTCTGAATTGAGAACTAAAGCGGTGATGTTGATGGAACTCACCGAGGATGACCCGCAGGACGCCCGAGCGCAGTTGATCCTGTCGCTCTGCCGAGACTTGATTGCGTTGTCAGAGGCGAGGTCCCTGGCCGAACATCAGTGTCATGACGTTTCGGGGGAACGGGAGCAGCTAACTCCGGCTAGAGCAGTTCAGAGCTAGACGGAAACGAGAGCATTCCCAAATCAGTCACTTCTGATTCAAGATGCATGCTGGAGAGAGGGGGCCAGCATGCATGGCGAGGCCCTATTTGGGAGACCTTCGCTCACGTGTCGCGAACGCCGTCGAATCAGGCGAGAGCAGCCGCTCCATCGCAGAGCGGTTCGGCCTTGCACCATCGACGGTCATCAAGTAGTCGAAGCGGCTGCGTGGGACCGGAAGGGTGGCGTCGGCGAAGTGCGGCGGCCGTAGGCCAGTCGGGTCACGCCAGGAGGTAGGCTGTCGTCATGCCCGCGCTCCCCAGCACACGCTTCTTTGCCGGAAACGTTGCCGCGAGAGTCGAATGCGCGAGCCAAGTAATTGAACTGATTGGTCGGAGCGGGGAGATTCGAACTCCCGACCCCTTGCTCCCGAAGCAAGTGCGCTACCAGGCTGCGCTACGCTCCGCCCGACCAAAGCGGCTTGATTACTGGGGTTTTTTCGTCGTCAGGTCAAGCCCCTCGTGGCTCCCTGAAGATTAAAACAAACAGGGAACGAAATTCAAGCCGCTACTGGGGTTCTCGGAGATCTCCCGGAGTGCCGGAGGATTGTCCCGGCGAGCATTGGGGCGTTTCGTTCTGCCCGCCTCGCAGGGCGATGTAGATGGCCGGGATCACCAGCACGGTCAGCAGCGTCGATGATGCGAGCCCGAACAGCAGCGAGATGGCGAGCCCCTGGAAGATCGGGTCGGCGAGGATCACGGCGGCGCCGATCATGGCGGCGAGCGCCGTCAGCAGGATCGGCTTGAAGCGGATCGCGCCGGCTTCGAGCAGCACGTCGACGAGCGGCCGGCCGGGCTTGCGCGCGTGCCGGATGAAGTCGGCGAGCAGGATCGAGTTGCGCACGATGATGCCGGCGAGCGCGATGAAGCCAATCATCGACGTGGCGGTGAAGGGCGCCGCGAACAGCCAGTGCCCGATCATGATGCCGATCAGCGTGAGCGGGATCGGAGTCAGGATCACAAGCGGCAGCTTGAACGAGCGGAACTGGGCGACGACCAGGATATAGATCCCCAGGATCGCGATCATGAACGCGCCACCCATGTCGCGGAATGTGACCCAGGTGACCTCCCATTCGCCGTCCCACAAGAGTGTTGGCCGGCTTTCGTCGTCCGGCTGGCCGTGGAGCGCGATGACCGGCTTCGGCACGTCGCCCCAGTCCGCCTGCTCGATGGCTTCGGCGACGGCCAGCATGCCGTAGATCGGCGCCTCGAATGCGCCGGCAAGCTCGCCGGTGATCATCTCGGCGGCGCGGCCGTTGCGCCGGAAGATCGGGAAGGAGGCCGGCTCGTGCATGACGCTGACCACATCGCCGAGCTCCACGATGCTGCGCTCGCCCGGCAGAGCGTTGGCGGGCACGGGTGTCGCCAGAGTGCGCTCGCTCACGACCTTTTCGCCCTTGGCGAGAGCAATGCGGATCGGGATTGGGTGCCGCCCGCCGCCGCGATGGGAGTAGCCGACGGTGGCGCCGGTGTAGAACGCGCGCACGGTGTCGTAGACGTCCGACTGCTCGACGCGGTGGTACTCGAGATTGTCCTGGTTGATGGCGAGCCGCACCCGCTCGGCAAGGGTGCCGAAGGAATCGTCGGCATCGACGATGAACGGCACGCTTTCGAACGCTTCGCGCACCTTGGTTGCGACGGCGCGCCGGGTCTCGGGGTCGGGGCCATAGATTTCAGCGAGCAGCGTCGCGAGCACCGGCGGCCCAGGTGGCGGCTCGACCACCTTGACGGCGGTGCCGGCCGGCAGATCGAGGCCGTCGAGGCGCTGACGGATGTCCAGCGCGATCTCGTGGCTCGCCCGGTTACGGTCGTGCTTCGCCACCAGATTCACCTGCACATCACCCAGCTCCGGCGATGAACGGATATAGTAGTGGCGCACGAGGCCGTTGAAGTTGAACGGCGCCGCCGTGCCGGCATAGGTCTGGAACGAGGCGACCTCGGGCACGGCGGCCAGCCGCTCGACAATCGCGCCCAGTGCGCGGTCGGTGTCCTCGACTGAGGAGCCTTCCGGCAGGTCGACGACCACCTGCAGCTCGGTTTTGTTGTCGAAGGGCAGAAGCTTGACGGTGACGTGCTTCGTATAGAGCAGCCCCAGTGATCCGATGGTGATCACGCCGACCGCCACCAGGAAGGCCCAGGACCGCCAGCGCCGGACAAGCAGCGGCCGGGCGACCGCGATGTAGGCGCGGCCCAGCACGCCGATGTGGCCCTCGACATGCCCATGAGCCGCTGCCGCCTCGCCCTTTCCGCCGAGCTTCATCATCAGCCATGGCGTGAGCATCACGGCGACGAAGAAGGAGAACAGCATGGCCGCCGAAGCATTGGTTGGGATCGGCGCCATGTAGGGGCCCATCATCCCGGAGACGAAGAGCATCGGCAGCAGCGCGGCGATGACCGTGAGCGTGGCCACGATGGTCGGATTGCCGACTTCCGCCACGGCCTCGACGGCTGCCTGAATTCGCGGCCGTCCGTCCTTCATCGCCCAGTGCCGCGCGATGTTTTCGATCACGACGATGGCGTCGTCGACCAGGATGCCGATGGAGAAGATCAGTGCGAACAGGCTGACCCGGTTGATGGTGTAGCCCATCAGGTGCGATGCGAAGAGCGTGAGCAGAATCGTGGTCGGAATGACGACGAACGTCACCACAGCCTCGCGCCAGCCGATGGCGAGCCAGATGAGCAAAACGATCGAGACCGTCGCCAGTCCCAGATGGAACAGAAGCTCGTTGGCCTTCTCGTTTGCCGATTCGCCGTAGTTGCGCGTGATCGCCATTTCCACATCGGCCGGGAAGATGTCGCCGCGCACCTGCTCCAGGCGCTCGATGATGTCGTCGGCAATGACGACCGCATTGGTGCCGGGCCGTTTGGCAATGGCGAGCGAGACGGCGGGCACGCGCTCCAGGCCGCCTTCGGTCTTCCGGTATTCGTTCACGCGCGTTTCGTTCGGATCGGTCGCAAGCACGACGTTCGCCACATCGCGCACGTAGACCGGCCGGCCGTCGCGTGCCGTGAGCATCAGGTTGCCGATCTCGGCCAGGTGCTGGAGCGTCTGCCCGGCCACCAGCGTGCGCTGCTCGCCCGCCTCCCTCACATGGCCGAGCTGGAAGGAGCGGTTGGCACCCTCGATCTTGCCCGTAAGCTGCTGCAGGGTGATGCCGTAAAGCGAAAGCTTTTCCGGATCGGGTTCGACCCGGATCTCCTCGGGCTGCTGGCCGACGATGTAGGTGAGGCCAATGTCGGGCAGCTTCGCCAGCTCGACCTGCAGCTCGCGCGCAAGCCGGGTCAGTCCGTTCTCGGTCCAGCGCGGAGCGGCTTTTGCAGTCGGGCTGAGCGTGACGACGACGACCGCCACGTCGTCGATGCCGCGCCCCACGATCAGCGGCTCGGGGATGCCGACCGGGATGCGGGCCATGTTGGCGCGGATCTTCTCGTGCACGCGGAGAATGGCGGCATCGGAGCTGGTGCCGACGAGAAAACGCGCCGTCACCATGGCCCCGTCGTCGCGGGTCTGCGAATAGACGTGCTCGACGCCGTCGATGCTCTTGACGATGGTTTCCAGCGGCTCCGTGACGAGCTTGACCGCATCCTCGGCTTTGAGCCCATTCGCTTCGACGCGCACGTCGACCATGGGCACGGAAATCTGCGGCTCTTCCTCACGGGGCAGTGCGACGAGCGCAATGAGGCCGAGTGCGAGCGAGGCGAGCAGGAACAGCGGCGTCAGAGGGGAATTGATGAACGCCCGCGTGAGGAGGCCGGCAAGACCGAGTCTCATGGCAGGATCACCCGGTCACCCTCCCGGAGGCCCGTCAGGACCTCGACCATGGGGTCCTCGTCATTTCCGAGAATTGTCTCCCCCAGGATGACGGCAACATCCTGCTCGCCCTGCCCAGTGGCGATGCGGATGTAGTCGACGCCGTGCCGCGTGCGCACAGCGGCGTGCGGGGCGGCGATCACCGTGCGCGTGCCGACGGGAATCCAGACGAGCGTGCGCTCGTTGACGAAATAGTCGCCGATCTCGCTCACCTCGACGTCGGCGATGACGCGGCCGCTGGCGATCTCGGGATAGACCTTGGCGATGCGGCCCTCACGGGCGGATTCCATGCCGCCGGTCGCCGTCGCCGACAGGCCCCGCTGACCGATGGCGACGGTGGCGCCCTCGACGATCTCGGCCGCGTGGCGCTCCGGCAGCGAAAGGCGCAGGTAATAGCGCCCCGTGGCAATGCGCGCGATCTGCTCGCCGGGAAGCAGCACCGAGCCCTCCGTCACCGGAACGGTCAGAACGCGGCCGGTGGCGGGCGCCAGCACTTCGCCCTCGCGGGCCCGCTGCTCGATGACGGACTTGTCGGCTTCGGCGGCCGCCATCTGGTTCACCACGACGTCGAATTGGGTCTTGGCCTGATCGAGCCTGCTCTGCGCCGCGACGCCCCGCTGCAGGAGCTGCTGGGCGCGCTCCAGCTCGATGCGGGCGTTCTCGAGCTGGGACTTCAACGCGTCGATCCGGGCCTGGGCAGCGGCAAGCTCGAGTGCGATCTTGTCGTCGACAATGACAGCAACGACCTGGCCCTCCGTCACCTCGCTGCCTTCCCTGATGCGGATCTCGCGAACCGTACCGCCGATGCGGGCACGCGCCGGCACGACGGTGCGGCTCTGAACCTGGCCGAAAACCGCCTTCGTCTCCGGGATGATGACGGCCTTGGCATCGACCTCGGCGGCTCGGGCGGAAGCGGGAAGGACCGTTGCAAGCAGGGTCAATCCGGCGAGGAGGACCTTGACGGAAGGCATCGTGAGCTCGTCTCAGTTGAAGATGGTGCCCGGCTTCAGGCCAAGCTTCTTGAACAACATGGCCGCAGGACAGAAGCCGGTCAGGGAGGCCTGCATCAGGTTCAGCCCGACGAAGGCCGTGAGCAGGTACCAGTAAGGCGAGACGTAAGTGCCAAGCCCCAGCGAAATCAGCACCATGAGCCCGGCGAATAACATGACGGCGCGATCGATCGACATTTTCCAATCCTTTGATGAGAGAGGTATCTCTCCTCGCGGCGGGAAACCTTGCGGCAGAGCAAAGGCCCGCCGATTTTCGAACGAGCGCCTTGTGACTAACATTCAAATATTTTAATTTCAAGATCATGAATGTATCAGAGATGATCCCGGCAGCCGATCGGGCCGCAGAGCTGATGCGGAGCCTCTCGCATCCGCAACGGCTTCTCGTTCTTTGTGCGCTCGGCCGCGACGAGAAATCGGTCGCCGAGCTGCGCCAGCAACTCGGGGTCGAGCAGGTGCCAATGTCTCAGCAGCTCATGCGTTTGCGCGCGGATGGTTTGGTGGAGGCTCGGCGGGAGGGGACGACGGTCTACTACCGCATCACGCGGCCGGAGGTGCTAACCGTGGTCGAGGCGTTGCACGCCGCCTTCTGCAGGCCCGACGGCACGCCGTCGGACTGATTTCATTGAAGAGATGCCGGCGCGGCGGATCGTGTCCAGCCTTCGCTTGCAGACATGTGCGATCGACAAAACCCCGCACTTTGGGTCAACCGGCCGGGCGCAGCCACTGTTGCCCTGCCTTCACATCCATTACCGCGATTGCCGGCAGCCGCCCGGAACGAATCCGCCGAGGCTCTCGTTGCATCCCGGCGGTGCTGCCGCCCGCCGGCCCCGCGCTCGCTTCACTTGAAACGCGGAGGTCCCATGCAGCGGAAGCTCGTTCACCAGGCAGCAGGCGAACGCATCTACGTGGCAGTACTCGAGTCGGGTGATGAGGTGTGCGGCTGCCTTCAGCGGCTGGCGGAAGAAGAGAGCCTCTCGGCTGCCCAGATCACCGCGATCGGCGCCTTCCGCGATGCGACGCTGGCATTCTTCGACTGGGAGACGAAGGCCTACGAGGAAATTCCCGTTGAGGATCAGGTCGAGGTGCTTTCGCTCAACGGCGATATCGCGCTCGGTGACAACGGCGCGCCGAAGCTCCACCTGCACACCGTGCTCGGTCGGCGGGACGGGTCGACGATCGGCGGCCATCTCATGGGCGCACACGTCAGGCCGACGCTGGAGGTGATCATTACCGAGACGCCCGCATTCCTGCGCCGCGTGCATGATCCGCACAGCGGGCTGGCCCTGATCCGCATGGACGAGAGCCTCGTCTGAGGCGGGATGGGCCTGGCCTGGTCTGATGCGCGCCGAGGCCCTCGTAGCCAGCCGCTAACAACTCTGATGATCTCGTCCGGGCTATCTCCGCTCCCGGTCACGCTGCCAATAGACGAAGAGCACCGTGACGATGGCGGTGAGGACGATGGTGGCCTGGATATCTGGCCGCTTGATGAAGGCGAGCCACGCCGAGACAGCCTGCAGGGGGCCGCCGCGGCCGAGCAGCATGCTGTTGGCGACGATGAAGGTGAGTGCCACGACCAGGGTCAGCAGGACGGCGGTCGAGACCTGCAGCGTCCTTTTGAAGACGCGCGGCACCGACAGCTTCTTGCCTGGCATCGCCAGAACGGTCTTGTCGGACATGGGGCCAACCTCTCCTGTTCACGTCTTGTGACGACGCAAGCGGACGCCAGTTGGCAGATTAACTGATTCGGTGGCGCTCCTGAGGCCGGCTGCGGGACTGGAACGCTGGTATGGAACACAACCGATTTGCTCCTCGTTCACCGCCGAAACCCGAACTCAGGAGCATCTCGATGTTCTCACGCACGAACCGTTTGCAATACAACGCCCGGCCTGAGCGCCCAGACCCGGCCTACGCCCGCCAGCTGCAGGAAGTGCTTGGCGGCCAGTGGGGCGAGATGAGTGTCATGGTGAGCTATCTCTTCCAGGGCTGGAACTGTCGCGGTCCCGCCAAGTACCGGGACATGATCCTCGATATCGGTACGGAGGAGATTGCTCACGTTGAAATGCTGGCGACGATGATTGCGCGGCTGCTGGAATCTTCCCCCATCGAAATGCGCGAGGAGGCGGCCAAGAACTCGGCGGTTGGCGCAGTGCTGGGCGGCGCCCGCATGGAGGACGTGATGATGGCCGCCATGAACCCGCAGCACGTGATCGTCAACGGTACGGGCGCTTCACCCAATGACAGCGTTGGGTATCCGTGGAATGCGCGTTACACGATCTCGAGCGGCAACATGCTGGCGGACTTCCGCTACAACGTCACCGCAGAGAGCCAGGGGCGTCTTCAGGTCAGCCGGCTCTACGAACTGACATCCGACCCCGGCGTGCGAGACATGCTGTCGTTTCTCATTGCGCGTGACACCATGCACCAGAACCAGTGGCTCGCTGCCATTCGGGAGCTCGAGGAGGACGGCCTGGAGTCGACACCCTGCCCGTCCAGCTTCCCGCGGGAGAACGAGTTCCAGCACGTCTCGTATCAATTCCTCAATTTCTCGGAAGGCACTGAGAGCCAGGACGGCAAATGGGCCTCGGGGCCGAGTCCCGATGGTCGTGGGCAGTTCGACTACATCAGCATGCCGGGTTCGGAAGGCCACGACAACGGCGAGCTCGGTACGATCGACCCACGGGTGCATAGCACCCCGATGCAGCCGGTTGCAGCAACCGTGTCGCCCTGAGCGCGGGTTCGCGGGCGACGAGCGAGGCATCGGGCGGGCACGATGACCCGCCCGGTCCGGCGCGCTCGACTAGGCCGCCTGCCCGGACCTCGTGGCGTCCGCATCGGCCTGTACGAGAAAGGCGCCGATCGCCTCGATCGTCTCCGCATCCTTGAGCAGCGGGGCATGGCCCTGGCCGGGAACGCTGATGGTTGAGCACCGCGGATGCCGGGCGCGCATCTGCTGCACGGTCGCCTCGCTCAGGATGTCCGAGTTCACGCCGCGGATCACCAGCAGCGGTACGCGGGAGAGCCCCGTGAACTGAGGCCACAGCTCAGGAAGCGGTCCCTCGGCCACCGAAAAAGACTTGGCCAGCTCAGGATCGTAACCGGGTGCCGGGTATCCTTTATCGTCATTGAACCACTGCCGGGCGATCTCGGGCCACTGCTCCTCCGGCACCGCCGGGAAGGCATGGCGGTTGAGGTCCGCCACCATCCGCGCGGCATCCTCCCAGCTCGATGGGAGCGGCGTGTTGCCGACGTAGCCCGCGATTCGCGTCAGCCCTTCGCGCTCGATCACCGGCCCGATGTCGTTGAGAACGACGGCGCCGATCGCAGCCGGCCGGGCCGCCGCCAAGGCCATGGTGATGAGCCCGCCGCGGGAGGTGCCGATGATGGCCGGCTTCTCGAGCCCGAGCAGGGTGACAAGGTCCTGCACGTCGAGCATCTCGATGGCGACGGAATAGTTGCGCCAGTCGGGATCGTGCTGCGAGCGGCCGCGGCCGCGGTAGTCGAGGGCATAGACATCCCGGGCCATCGCGCCGCTCGACAGCACCACGGCGATGTCGTGGAAATCTCGCGAGTTGCGCGTGAGGCCGGGCAGGCAGAGCACGGGCCTCAGGCGAGAGCCCGGCGCCGGATAATGCCGTGCATAAAGCTGCAGTCCATCACGGGCCGAAAAGGTGATGTCGCGCCAGAGCTCTGAATTGTCCATGCCCGCCCGCTTTCGATTTTCATACCGCTCAAAGTTGGATTTCGATCGCGTTCGGCACAGGCGCTCACGGCGCTTCCTGTGGCTTGCGGCGCGCGCGGGTGAGATCCTCGCTGATGGAGCCGTTCGGCTTGCCGAGCCGGGCCCGGTAGATCTGCACATTCGAGAGCACTTTCTGCACGTAGTCTCGCGTCTCTTCGAACGGGATCTGGTAGATCCAGTCGATCGGGTCGACGCCAGAGTCGCGCGGATCGCCGAACTGGCGTAGCCACTGGCGGGTGCGGCCCGGGCCGGCATTGTAGCTGGTGAGTGTCAGGATGTAGCTGCCGTCCACGTCGTCCATGCGATCACCGACATACGCACTGGCCAGCATCGCGTTGTACGAGGGATCCCTCATCAGCCGGCGGATGTTGCACTTGATCCTGTAGTTGCGGCAGATATGGCGCGCCGTGCCGGGCATGACCTGCAGGATGCCGCGCGCGCCAGCACCCGACTTGATCGAGATATTGAACTCGCTCTCCTGCCGGGCGAGCGCAAGCAGCAGGGCGGGCTCAGCAGGCTTGCGCAGCGGCTCATAGGCCGGGAAGGCGTGGATCGGGTAGGAGTAGTGCACCAGGTTCATGCCGCGCGCGATCGCGGCCTTGCCGACACGCAAGGCCATCTGCGTGTCGCCGAGCGCTTCGGCGAGATGGGCAACCATCGCCACCTCTGCCTCCGTCTCGAAGTAACCTTGCAGCTCGGAAATGAAGGCGCGCGTCAGCGTGCGGTTGATTCCGGACTTGGCGGCGATCACCGCGGCCCGGACGGCATCGAGCTGATTGAACCGGGCGATCTGTGCGGCGGTCGGCGCCTCCGGCGGCGTGATGGCGAGCTCCGGCCCGTCTTCGCCCAGCTGTTCACGGGCGAGATGGCCGTGGAAGGTGTCCAGGTATTCGGCGGCAGACCTGAAGAACTCTGCTGCCTTGCTCCTGTTGCCGAGCGCCCGGTGGGTGCGGCCCAGCCAATAGAGCGCCCGCGACCGGCTCAACGGACCATCCGATCCTTTCTCGTTGGCCTCGAAGAAGGGCAGGGCCGTTTCGGGTTTCTTGAGGTGGCGCAGCGCGAGCCAGCCAGCCAGGAATGTCTGCTCGTTGCGCGGGTTGACACTGAGCGGGCCGGCATCGCGAACGAGCTCGAACGCGATCTTCGGCTGGCCCGCCTGCAGCGCGTCGTAGGCGGCCCCTCGCCTCAGCTCCCACCAGCCATCGGGATTGACGATCTCGGCCGGATCAGTGGGCGCCGACAGCAGGATCTTCCACGCCTGCTGGTCCTTGCCTTGCCGGCGGAGCAGATCCACCCGCTGGAAGGCGAGCCCCCAGTCCGCGGACGAATCGGCGGGCAGTGCCGCCAGCTTCTTCGCTGCCGACTTCTGGCGCAGGAAGGCGGCAAGCCGCGCCTCGGCCTTCTTCTGCTCTGGCTCGCTGAGCAGCGGAATCACGCGCTTGGCGACCGCCGCACGTGCCTTGCGCTGGCCCGACCAGCGCGGATGGTCGACCAGATGCCGGTCGAAACGCCACTTGTGGTCCGCTTCCGTCAGCATCCCGCCGAATCGCTCGAGGAAAGCGGCCTCGAACTCCTTGGGGATGGAATGCTCCCGCCAGGCGCGCGCTGCGAGTGCCCTGGCGCGCTCCTTGTCACCTTCGACGAGATGAGCGGAAGCGAGCGCTGCAAGCCCCAGGCCCGTTGCCGGCTCTGCGTTTGCAAACGCATCCTTGATCGCCCGGGCGCTGCCGCCCTTGCTGTACAGAAGCTCCTCGAACCTGGCCGTCAGCCGGTCACGATCTGGCCAGGCCGGGTTGGCATCGAGAAACGCGCGGATCTCGAACGGCTCCGCCAGCCCGGCACGCAGGCGATACCACTCGACGAGCTTACGGCCGATCGGATCGCTGATATCGCTTTGCAGCGCCTGCGCCTTGGCCTCGTCCCCGGCGTAATAGGCGCCGATCGCATCGCGGATGCGCTCGGCGTCGCCCTCGCTGATCTCATGATCGCGGGCCGCGGCGATCGCCGCATCGAAGCGGGCGACGTGGTCGGCCTCGCGCTCGGCATGGTCCGGCGTCAGCAGCGGCTTGGCCGGGACCCGGCCCACGGTTGCCTTCACCACCGGAGTGGCCGACGGTGCGGGTACGAGCTTCGGATTGGCAGCGGTTGCCGGCCAGAATGCCGCCATCGCGGCAACGGCGGATGCAGTCAGAAAACCTTTGAAGGCGGGAGCGCGAATCAGCACGTGCGTATCGTCTCTCGTCTCGAAGCTGGTGGTCGGCTGTTTGTCATGGCCGGCTCCAATTCGGTCACCGGCTGCGGAGCACTCCCTCAACTCACGAACAGGGGAGCTTCACCTTGCGTACACCCCTTGAACCGCCTAATCTTCCTGACCTTATCAAGGCATGGACGGTGCGGGGCTTGATAACGTATTACGGTATCAAGCACGCGTGCCGCGTTCAAGGAAGAATGCCCAGCCTGATTCCGGCGTAGTTACTCCAACCGGTGCGGGCGGCCACTGCTCGAGGAGCAGCATATGTTCAAGGGATCCTTCACGGCGCTGATCTCGCCGTTCAGGAATGGCGCGTTCGATGAGTCCGCCTACGAGCGGCTGATCGAGTGGCAGATTTCTCAGGGCACGCACGGTCTCGTGCCGGTGGGCACGACGGGCGAGTGCCCCACGCTCTCGCACGAGGAGCACAAGCGTGCGGTCGAGATCTGTGTTGCGACGGCCCGGAAGCGCGTGCCTGTCATCGCGGGAGCCGGCTCGAACTCGACCGCCGAGGCGATCGACTTCACCAGGCATGCGAAGGACGTAGGCGCCGATGCGGTGCTCATCGTCATGCCCTACTACAACAAGCCGACGCAGGAGGGCCTTTACCTGCACGTCAAGGCGATCAACGACGCCGTGGACATTCCGATTGTTCTCTACAACGTGCCGTCGCGCACCGTAGCGGACATGTCGGTGGCCACCATGGCGCGCTGCGCCCAGTTGAAGAACGTGGCCGGTGTCAAGGATGCGACGGCGAACCTTGCGCGCGCCTCCCTGCAGCGGCTCGCCTGCGGGCCGGACTTCGTGATGCTCTCGGGCGAGGATGCGACGGCGCTGGGCTTCAATGCCCATGGCGGCCAGGGCTGCATCTCGGTGACGTCCAACGTGGCGCCGGCACTCTGCGCCGAGTTCCAGAATGCCTGCCTCAGCGGCGACTTCGCCAAGGCGCTCAGCATTCAGGACCGTTTGATGCCGCTGCATGATGCGCTTTTCATCGAGACGAGCCCGGGGCCGGTGAAGTATGCCGCATCGCTCCTCGGCCTGAGCAGCGCCGAAACACGCTTGCCGCTTGCGCCCATTTCGGAGGCGACCAAGAAGGCCGTCGAGGCGGCAATGATGGAAGCGGGTCTGCTGCAGGCCAAGGCCGCAGAGTAAGCGGGCACGCGGGAGTTCCAGCACGATGGCGGCCAAGGACAATGGCGGCCGCCGGCTCGTTGCCGAGAACCGGAAGGCCCGTCACGAGTACTTCATCACCGATACCCTCGAAGCGGGGATCGCGCTCACGGGGACGGAGGTGAAGTCACTGCGGCAAGGGCAGGCCAATATCTCGGAGAGCTACGCCGCCATGGAGGACGGGGGGCTGGCCCTGATCAATGCCTACATTCCCGAGTACAAGCAGGCGGGCGCGTTCTTCAACCACGAGCCGAGACGGCCGCGTCGGCTGCTGATGCACCGCCGCGAGCTGCACAAGCTCGCCATCGCCATCAGCCGCCAGGGCATGACACTGGTGCCGCTGGAGCTTTATTTCAACGAGCGTGGCATAGCCAAGCTGAAACTGGCACTGGCGCAAGGCAAGAAGCTCCACGATAAGCGTCAGACCGAGGCCAAGCGGGACTGGGAGCGCCAGAAGGCGCGGCTGATGCGCGAGAAGGGCTGACAGCTCCGCATCAGGTGGTGCAGGCGGACGGGGGCGATGCGATGGGAGGTTCGGCCGAGGGCAGCCTCGCGTTCACCAGGGACGAATTGCTCGCCATCGAGACGGCGGCGGTCCACGCTTGGCCGGCCTCCGAGACGCGGGACATCGGAGGCTGGCTGTGGCGTTACTCCGGGGGCGGCTCGCAGCGGGCGAATTCAGTTTCTCCTCTCGCCTTTCATGGGGCCGACGTCTTGGCTGCCATCGAGGAAGCGGAGGGGCGTTATTTCAGCCGCAACTCCGTGAGCCGGTTCCAGGTCGGAGCGCAGCTCGCCGCTCCCGCCGACCTCGATCTGCAACTCGAAAGGCGCGGCTACCGGCTCGAGGAGCCGGTTACCACCCTTGCGCGGCGCTTGAGGCGCGGAACATATCCCGAGGGAATTGAAATCACGGACCGGCCGACCGCCGGCTGGATGGAAGTTTACCTCTCCAACATTGCGCCCAACCGTCATGAGGCGGCGCCGCGCATCCTGGCATCGGTGCCGTCACCCCGCGTGTTCCTCAGCTTCGTTTCGGGCGGACAGGTGGTCAGCACGGCGCTTGCCGTTCTGCACAATGGTGTTGTGATCGCCGAATGCATCGGAACCCGCACGGACGCCCGGCGGACCGGCGCCGCCAGCAAGGTCATGGCCGCCCTGGAGATATGGGGCTCCGAGCAAGGTGCCGGAATTGCGGCCTTGCAGGCGGTTGCCGCAAACTTCCCGGCGCAACAGCTCTACGCGGCGCTTGGATACGCTAAGGTGAACGGCTACCACTATCGCGTACGCGACCGCTGAGGACTGACCTCTTGTCCACCCGCAATCCTGACCTGCACCGCGTCGACTGGTCGACCATTCCTGCGCCGATAGACGATGGCGCTGCTCAACACCTCGAAGGCAGGCGCGTGCCCGATGTGGTGCTGCCCGCGACCGACGGCAGCTCTGTTTCCCTTACCGCGCTTCCGGGACTGACCGTGGTCTACGCTTATCCGCGCACCGGACGACCGGGCGAGATCAGCGTGGTGGACGACTGGGACATGATTCCCGGTGCTCGGGGCTGCACGCCCCAGAGCTGCGCATTCCGCGATCATCACGCCGAACTGGCCGCGGCAGGGGCGACGCACGTCTTCGGGCTATCGACCCAGGACACGGCCTACCAGCGCGAAATGGGCGAACGACTGCATCTGCCTTTCCGGGTCCTTTCGGATGAAGACCTTGCGCTCACCCGTGCGCTAAGCCTGCCCACCATGGAGGTGGGGGGGCTGACGCTGCTGAAGCGGCTCACGATGATCATCGAGGCGGGCGAGATCGTGAAGGTGTTCTATCCGGTATTTCCGCCGGACCGGAATGCGGGCGACGTTCTGGACTGGCTGAACAATCGGAAGGCGGGGCAACCATGAATTGGCCCTGGCCTGCACCTGTCGACGACGGCCTTGCGAATCACCTGATCAACGGCTTGGCTCTTCCGGATATCGAGCTGCCGTCGACCAGCGGACGGACCGTTTCGCTCGCCCGTACCGCCGGGCGAGCTGTGGTCTTCTGCTATCCATGGACCGGGCGACCCGGCGTGCCCAATCCGCCGGACTGGGACAGCATCCCGGGCGCGCACGGCTCGACACCGGAGGCGGAGGGCTTTCGGGACCTTTACCTGGGGTTTGCGGAAATGCCGGCGGCGCTGTTCGGTCTATCGCTTCAGCCAACCGGAGAACAGCAGGAGTTCGCGACGCGGATCGGCCTGCCGTTCGAGCTCTTGAGCGACGCTGGCCAGGCTTTCCGGAAGGCCCTCGATCTGCCGGTATTCGAGACGGGGGGTGCGGCCTACCTGAAGCGGCTCACGCTGATTTGCCGCGACGGTCATATCGAGCATGTGTTCTATCCGGTGCATCCGCCGCATTCGCATGCCCGCGAGGTCCTGGCCCACGTCACGGCCACCGCAACCTATGAGGAGGAGTCGCGCCTGCGGTCAGAGCCGGGCCCGCCGCTGGTTCGCAGGTAAAGTCTCCCCGCGGGGGAGCGGGAAAGGGCTGTTGGCGCCCGGAAGGCACGTCAAAGGATCTCGCTCTCGATGTCCTCGACGGGAAAGCCCAGCTTCTCGAGACCATCCTCCAGGTAGTCGGCCAACAGGGGGATGCCGAGCAGGTACTCGGCGGTGGAGTTGATCTTTTCCTGCCGGGCCATCTCGACCGCCTCATCGAACTCTTCCGGCTCGAAGGTGCCGCGGCCGACCCAGGTCACCGCGACGAGGTGGGCCTGCTCGTCCTCGTTCAGGGAGTTGATGAACCCCACCAGCTCGGGGCGGGTGGTATCATCCGACATCGTCTCGAGAATATCGTCGGGCTCCCCGTCGGAGCCGCTGGCGTCGTCGGGGTTCACCGTCTCGACCTTCGCGTCGTACTCGCGAGCCTTGATGATGATATGGGCAACCTTCTCCGGCGCAATCTCGAGCATCACGGCACCTGTGCGTCTTTCCGCATCTCAGCCTGCCGCGCGATCGGCACCGCATCCTTGATCCGGCGCAAGGCATCGCTCGCCAGGCTTTTCAACTAATCGCGTTCGACGCTGGCGGTTCCCGCGCGGCCGGGCCGTTGCCGCAGGATAAGCGCTTGCCGGGTGGATCAGCGATCGGCCGAGGGGCCGAGATGGTCCCGGATCGCCTGAAAGACCGCCTTGAACATCTGCGGCGTCAGCTTGCCGGTGTTGGTGTTGTATCGAGAGCAGTGATAGCTGTCGAACAGGACGAGACCCGGCCGAAGGGCATGTTGCGCACCATGGCCGAATGGCCAGGCACTTTTCCGCACATCGAGCGCAGCCAGCACGCTGTCGTGCGCGATGCGTCCGAGCGCCAGCACCGCGGAGAGGCGATCGAGCTCGCCAATCCGGCCCAGCAGGAACCGGCGGCAGGTGGCGATCTCCGCCGGCGTGGGCTTGTTCTGCGGCGGCACGCACCTGACAGCATTGGTGATCATGCAGTCGATGAGCTGCAGACCATCATTGGGGTCGGCGCCGTAATGACCGGAGGCAAATCCGAACGCGAGCAGCGTCTCGTAAAGCAGCTCCCCCGCGAAGTCACCGGTGAACGGCCGGCCGGTTCTGTTGGCGCCGCGCAAACCTGGCGCCAGCCCGACGATCAGCAGCCGGGCAGCGGGATCACCGAATGAACGGACAGGGGCGTTGTACCAGCCGGGCTTGGCGGCGCGACTAGCCATGCGGTAGGCCACCAGCCGCGGGCAAAGCGGGCAATCGCGGTCCGGCTCGGCCGCAGCGGCAGCGGACCTTGCCGCTGCCGCATCCGGCAAGAAATGCATGGACTCGTCAGGCCTCAGACTTCCTCTGACAGATCATCCTGCTCCTGGAACGGAACAGGCTCCGCTGCCGGTCGCTGGTAGCCGTCCCGCCGGCCAGCGTAAGCCCGGTCGTTACGCACCGGCCGGGTTGCAGGATCCCGGCAGATGAACTGCTCCAGGTCCGCCAGATCGATGAACTGGTCGGATTGACGCCGCAGCTCGTCTGCGACCATCGGCGGCTGTGTCTGTAACGTGGAAACAACACTGACACGCCGGCCCTCCTGCTGAAGGGCACTGACGAGGCTCTTGAAGTCGCCATCGCCGGAGAACAAAACTACGTGATCAACGGTGCGGGACAGGCGCATGGCATCGACGGTCAGCTCGATGTCCATGTTCCCCTTGATCTTGCGCCGGCCCATGGAGTCGGTGAACTCCTTGGTCGGCTTCGTCACCATCGTGTAGCCGTTGTAGTCCAGCCAGTCGATCAACGGCCGAATCGACGAATACTCCTGCTCCTCAGCCAGCGCTGTGTAGTAAAGCGCCCTGATGAGCTGGCCCTGCTTACGGAATAGTGTCAGAAGACGCTTGTAATCGATGTCGAAACCCAATGCCTTGGCGGTCGCATAGAGGTTGGCGCCATCGATGAAGAGAGCGATTCTCTCATTAGGATAGAAATGCATATGTCACCTCGGGAGCTGTTCTTTAACCGTCTCCCCGCTCGAAGTCCAACACGACATATTGATCGAAAAGGCCAGCTTCCAATGCTTGCCTCAAGTCACGCCAAACTGCGGACTTTAACCACTTTGAGCCCGGAATGGGGCATTTTGATAAACTTTGCCTTGCAACCCGAATGTTTTGAGCGCGACAGATCTTTTTCGGAATCGTAATGAGTGCAGTACTGATATCGCTCGGAGCCAATCTCCCCGGACGGTGGGGGGCCCCGATACGAACGCTGCGTCGCGCCATAGCCGAGCTGCAGAGCCTGCACGTCACCGTCGAAGCGGCCTCTGCGCTATACGAGACCGAACCGATCGGCGGCAGGTGGCAAGCACATTACCTGAACGCCGTTATCCTGGCAAAAGCAAACGCCGCCCCTGCGGCGTTGCTGAGAAGCCTCAAGTCCTTGGAAAGACGCGCGGGGCGACGGCTGGGGGTCCATTGGGGTCCGCGCCCGCTCGATCTCGATATCATCGATTTCGGGCACAGCCGGTACGGCTGGCCCCTTGGCACACGGCACCGCGGCCGCCTCGTGCTGCCGCACCCGGAGGCGCATCGCCGCGCATTCGTGCTGGTGCCGCTGCTCGACGTTGCGCCGCACTGGCGGCATCCGGTGTCCGGAATTCCGGGCAGAACGCTCCTGGCGGGACTCGGGCCACAGCGTCGCGGTGTCCGGCGAATCCTTGATTCGCAGTGGATTTTGTGCGATTACGCAAATTCCTGAGGCCAGCAGGTCGGGTCGGGCGGTTCAGGCTCGGCCTCGGGTTGCGCATTCGCGAGGGCAACAATATGGCTCGTGTCACCGTCGAAGATTGCGTCGACAAGGTCCCTAACCGGTTCGAGCTGGTGTTGCTCGCCGCTCACCGGGCGCGCGCGATCGCCAGCGGCAGCCCGATGACTGTCGAGCAGGAAAACGACAAGAATCCGGTCATCGCGCTGCGCGAGATCGCCGAGCAGACGATTCCGCCCGACGACATGCGCGAGTCGCTGATCCACTCGATCCAGAAGAACGTCGAGGTGGACGAGCCAGAAGCGGCCGGTGCGCCGGTGCTGGCGCCGGAGCGGCGCAGCCCGCTTCTCGGCCGCGACGATCAGGCCAGCGACAACGTTGTCGACGTCCTCACTGAGGAGCAGCTCCTTCGCGGCATGGAAAGCCTGACGCCGACCGAGCCGTCTGCTGCCATTGGCGGAAATGGCGGGGGCCGCAACGGGCGCTGAGCTCACGCCACCAACGGGGCGGCGCCGCGCCAGCTCGGGGCCGCATTTCATCCAAGCCGGCGCTGGATGCGTACTACGACTTAGGGTGCGCAGGCCATGATGCGCCAGTATGAGCTCGTCGAGCGCGTGCTCGACTATGACCCCAAGGCGGACGAGGCGCTGCTCAACCGCGCCTACGTCTACGCCATGAAGGCGCACAGTCACCAGAAGCGCGCCTCGGGGGACCCTTACTTCTCACATCCCCTCGAAGTTGCGGCCATCCTCACCGAGCTGAAGCTCGACGATGCCACCATTGCGACGGCGCTGCTGCACGACGTCATCGAGGACACCGAGGCGACGCGGGCCGAGATCGACCAGCTTTTCGGGCCCGAGATCGGTGCACTGGTCGATGGGCTGACGAAGATCCGGCGGCTGGATCTCGTCTCCAAGCGCGCCGAGCAGGCCGAGAATTTCCGCAAGCTGCTGATTGCCATTTCGAGCGACATCCGCGTGCTGCTGGTCAAGCTGGCCGACCGGCTTCACAACATGCGAACGCTCGAACACATGCGGCCTGACGCCCGCGCGCGCATCTCGCAGGAAACCCTCGACATCTATGCACCGCTCGCGGGCCGGATGGGCATGCAGCAACTGCGAGAGGAGCTGGAGGACTATGCCTTCCGCTGGCTGCATCCGGAGGCCTACCAGACGGTTACGGCGCGCCTGGCGCAGCTTCGCGAGCGCAACCGCGGCATCGTCGACGAGATTCAGTCGGCGCTGCGCAACAAGCTGGCCGAGGCGAACATCACCGCCGAGGTCTCAGGGCGGGAGAAGAAGCCCTACGCCATCTGGCGGAAGATGCAGAACAAGCAGATCTCGCTGGAGCAGTTGTCCGACATCTACGGCTTCCGCGTGATCCTCGGCAGTCTCGCGGACTGCTACCGCGTGCTGGGCGTGGTGCACACGACCTGGAGCTCCGTGCCGGGCCGGTTCAAGGACTACATTTCGACGCCAAAGCAGAACGGCTACCGGTCGATCCACACCACCATCGTCGGGCCGCGGCACCAGCGCGTCGAGCTGCAGCTTCGCACCCGCGAGATGCACCACATCGCCGAGTATGGTGTCGCAGCGCACGCGCTCTACAAGGACCACGGCAGCGGCAACGGCTCGCGGGCCACCTATGAGAAGGACAGCGGCCCCTACATGTGGCTGCGCCGGCTCGTCGAGACGCTGCTTGACGGCAACAATCCGGAAGAATTTCTCGAGCACACCAAGCTCGAGCTGTTCCACGACCAGGTGTTCTGCTTCACGCCCAAGGGGCGCCTGATCGCATTGCCGCGGGGCGCGACACCCATCGATTTCGCCTATGCCGTTCACACGGACATCGGCAACTCGACCGTCGGTGCGCTCATCAACGGGCGCCAGATGCCGCTCTCGACCATGCTGCGCAACGGCGATGAGGTACGCATTCTGACGGCGAACGGCCAGACGCCGCCCGCCGCCTGGGAGCGACTGGCTGTCACCGGCCGGGCGCGCTCCGCAATCCGCCGCGCCTCGCGCGATGCATTGAGGCGGCAGTACTCGGAGCTGGGTCGGCGGCTGCTGATCGCCCGGTTCGAAAAGGCCGGCGTCGAGTACAGCGACGAGAAGCTGAAGATGGCCCTTCACCGGCTGGGCCAGAAGACCATCGAGGACACGCTGGCAGCCGTAGGGCGCAGCGAGCTGCCGATCGCGGACGTGCTACGGGCGGTGGCGCCAGAAGCCACGGAGCCCGAGCGCCGCGTGGTATCGTACCGCCCCAAGAACCGTCACAGTCATGCGGGCAGTCAGGAAGGCTGGTTCAATCTCAGCAAGGTGATCGGCCTCAAGTTCCGCTTCACCGGCAACTCCAGTGACACGGGCACGCGTCCGGGCGGACTGCCGATTCGCGGGTTGCGCAACGACGTACCGGTCAGCTTCGAGGAGGGCGGTGCGATCCCCGGCGACCGTATCGTCGGCGTGCTGGTTCCGGGAGAGGGTATCCGCATCTTCCAGATCCACTCCCCGCGGCTCAAGGACTTCGAGAAGGAGAGCTGGATCGACGTCACCTGGGACGTGTCTCCCGAGGCACCGGAACGCTTTCCTGCCAGGATCAAGGTGACGGCGATCAACGAGCCGGGCTCGCTGGCGCAGATCGCGCAGGTGATCGGCGAGGCGGATGGCAACATCGACAACCTGCGCATGATGCGCCGCGCATTCGACTTCACCGAGATGCTGCTGGAGGTGGAGGTCTGGGATCTGGAGCACCTGAACCGCATCATTGCCGGCTTGCGGTCCAAGGCCGTGGTGAGCAATGTGGAGCGCTCGTTCGATTGAGCACCTATCCGATTGAGAACAAGCCGTGTAAAGCCTATCTCAAGGGCCGAAACATGCTGGCCCCGAGGTGGTGCGTTGTGTCCCCGAGATGATCTGAGGAGGCGGAAGACAAGCCAATGACCCCGAACCTGGACATTCCGTTTCAGCGCCTCGGCGTCAATATCGACCACGTGGCTACGATCCGCAATGCACGCGGCGGCCGCCACCCTGACCCGCTGCGCGCCGCGCATCTGGCCGTCGAGGCCGGTGCCGACGGCATCACCGCGCACTTGAGAGAGGACCGCCGCCACATCTCTGATTCGGACATCGCCCGGCTCAAGGCGGAGCTGACGCGGCCGCTGAACCTGGAGATGGCCGCCACCGAGGAAATGCTGGCCATCGCGCTTCGCCATCTGCCGAACGCCTGCTGCCTCGTGCCGGAGCGTCGAGAGGAGCGCACGACGGAAGGCGGGCTCGATGTCGCAGGCGGTCGCGAGCATCTCGCGAGCTACGTGGCGCGTCTCAAGGAAGCGGGCATCCGGGTTTCGCTATTCGTTGAGCCGGACGAGCGCCAGATCGAGGCTGCCGCTGCCATCGGCGCCGACATCGTGGAGTTGCATACGGGTGCCTATTGCGAACGGGCGCTCGAGGAGAATGCGAAGGGATTGTCTGCTGAGATGGAGCGGCTCCGCTGGGCGGCGAGTGTTGCGGCTGATGCCGGTCTCGAAGTCCATGCGGGTCACGGGCTGACCTACAATACGGTTGCACCGGTGGCACGCATCCCGCAGGTAGTGGAGCTCAATATCGGCCACTTCCTCATCGGCGAAGCCATTTTCGGCGGTCTCCATTCTGCCGTGCGCCGTATGCGGGCCCTGATGGACGAGGCGCGCGCAAGCGTCACAGGCCGCAGGAGTGCCTGACGGCCTATGATTCTCGGCCTGGGAAACGACATCATCGACATCGAGCGCATCGAACGGACGATCTTTCGGTTCGGTGACCGTTTCCTCGAGCGTGTTTTCACCGAGGCAGAGCGGAAGAAGTCGGATCGGCGCAAACAGCGCGCGGCCTCCTATGCAAAGCGGTTCGCCGCAAAGGAGGCCTGTGCCAAGGCGCTCGGAACCGGCTTTCGGCAGGGCGTGTTCTGGCGGGACATGGGCGTCATCAATCTGCCGTCAGGGCGTCCGACCTTGATGCTGACGGGTGGCGCTGCCGAACAGCTCAAGCGGATCACACCGCCGGGCTACGCTGCCCGGATCGACCTGAGCCTGACCGACGATTACCCGCTGGCGCAGGCCATCGTGATCATCTCGGGCGTTCCGCTCGACACCAGTTCGCGTTGAGTACAGCATCGGCTGCCCGGGTAACCCTTTGCGCGGTCTCTTCCGAAGGGCTATAGCGGGCCGGAAACGAAAGCGGGGGACCCCGGAAGGTCCGGGGCCAGTGCCGCCGAGGAGCACCAGATGAGCCTGAATACAGACACCGGCAAGAAGCGCGAGAGCGGCTGGTGGGAAACAGTGAAGATCGTCATTCAGGCGCTTGCGCTCGCCATGGTCGTGCGCGTGTTCTTCTATCAGCCCTTCAACATTCCCTCCGGCTCCATGAAGTCGACGCTGCTGGTGGGCGATTATCTCTTCGTCTCGAAGCTCTCATACGGCTACAGCCGCTATTCGTTTCCGTTCGGCATCAACGTGTTTTCAGGCCGCATCTTTGCCACCCCGCCGGAGCGGGGCGATGTCGCCGTCTTCAAGCTGCCGCGCGACAACTCGACCGACTACATCAAGCGTGTCATTGGCCTGCCCGGTGACGAGATCCAGATGCGGGGCGGCGTCCTCTACATCAACGGCGAGGCGGTGCCGAAGCGCCGGGTCGGCGATTTCGTGACGCGCGAGGATGACGGCATCCCGCGCCGCATCCCGCAATTCGAGGAGACGCTGCCCAACGGGGTGACGTACACCGTCCTCGACTCCGAGCCCAATGGCCCGTTCGACAACACGGGCGTGTTCAAGGTGCCGGAGAATCACTATTTCGTCATGGGTGACAATCGCGACAACTCGACGGACAGCCGTGCCCAGTGGGGCGTGGGCTACGTGCCGTTCGAGAATTTCGTGGGCCGCGCCGAGATCATTTTCTTCTCTGGAGCATTCGACGACCCCGACGCATTCCGGCTCTACACGCCGTGGCAGTGGCCGTGGGACGTCCGTTGGGAGCGTTTCTTCAACCTGGTGCGCTGAACACACGTGCGACGGCAAAAAAAGACGGATCTCGAGAAACGCCTGGGCTACACATTCAAGAGCCGTGAGCTGTTTGAGCGCGCGCTGACACACGCCAGTGTGAGGTCGCAGCGCGGTGTCCGCCAGGACAATGAGCGGCTGGAGTTCATCGGTGACCGGGTGCTCGGCCTGGCCATCGCGGAGATGCTGCACGAGGCCCATCCCAACGCCAGCGAGGGCGAACTCGCCCGCCGCTACAACCGGCTCGTCCGCGGCCAGGCCTGTTCCAGTGTGGCCCGCAAGATCGGGCTCGGGCCCCATCTCATTCTGAGCGACAGCGAGGCCGAGAGCGGCGGGCGCGAAAAGGAGACGATCCTTGCCGATGCCATAGAGGCTCTGCTCGGGGCCATTTTCATCGAGGCTGGTTTCGAGCCCGCCCGCAAGGTCGTGCGCTCGCTGTGGACCAACCAGTTCGAGGCGCTGCCGTTCGTCGTAGCCGATCCGAAATCGGCCCTGCAGGAGTGGGCGCAGGGGCAGGGCCTGGACCTGCCCGAGTACATCGAGATTTCGCGCAGCGGCCCGGATCATGCGCCCCGGTTCGTCACCGAGGTCCGCATCGCCGGCCGCAAGCCGGCGCGCGGCGAAGGCGCGACCAAACGGCAGGCGGAGCAGGCGGCGGCCAGTACACTTCTTGCGCGCGAAGGTGTGCGGATCGATGCGGGCCGCCACATGGAGAACGCTCTGAAGAAGTCATCACATGGCTGAGCAAGAGGCCACGTCGGGTCAAGTGCCCGAAGGCGATATGCGCTGCGGTTTCATCGCCGTGATCGGTGCGCCAAACGCCGGCAAGTCCACGCTCGTCAACGCGCTCGTCGGCGCCAAGGTGACGATCGTCTCGCGCAAGGTGCAGACGACGCGAATCCCGGTGCGCGGCATCGTCGTAGACGGCCCGAGCCAGCTCGTCTTTCTGGATACCCCCGGCATCTTCCGGCCGCGGCGGCGGCTCGACCGTGCCATGGTGGAAGCCGCATGGGCCGGCGCCTTGGATGCCGATATCGTCGTCCTGCTCATTGACGCGGTGAAGGGGATCGACGAGGACGTTGAACGTATTCTCAACCGTCTCTCCGATGCACAGGGCCCGAAAGTGCTGGTGCTGAACAAGGTCGATCGCCTGCCCGAGAAGCAGAAGCTGCTCGAGCTCACGACCGAGCTGACGGAGCGCATCCCATTCGAGCGCGTGTTCATGGTGTCGGCGCTCACCGGCAGCGGCCTCGAGGATCTGAAGGCCTATCTCACGGCTGCGGTGCCGCCGGGGCCATGGCATTTCCCGCCGGATGAGCTGTCGGACCTGACAGATCGCAAGCTTGCGGCGGAGATCACCCGCGAGAAGATTTACGAGCGCCTGCACGAGGAGCTGCCGTATTCGCTCACCGTCGAGACGACGGACTGGCAGACGCGCCGCGACGGCTCCGTGCGTGTCGAGCAGACGATCTTCGTGGAGCGAGAGAGCCAGCGGAAGATCGTCCTGGGCAAGGGCGGCGCTGCCGTCAAGCAGATCTCGATGGAAGCGCGCAAGGAGCTGGCCAAGTTGCTCGGCCACGAGGTCCACCTGTTCCTCTACGTCAAGGTGCGGGAAAACTGGGCCGACGATCCCGAGCGCTACCGTGAGATGGGGCTCGAGTTTCCCAAGGAGTGAGCCGCTGGCGCAGGACAGGGCGGCTGTCGAGGGTTCATGAACTGGTCCGATGAAGGCATCGTCCTGTCGGTCAGGCCGCATGGTGAGACGGCCGCGGTCCTCGAGCTGCTGACACGTGCCCATGGCCGTCACCTCGGTCTTGTGCACGGCGGCCGCAGCCGGCGTCTGCGACCAGTTCTCCAGATCGGCAATCACGTCGAGGCAACCTGGAAGGGGAGGCTTGCCGAGCAACTGGGCTACCTCACCGTCGAGCTGCGCAAGGGCTATGCGGCTTCCGCTATGGAGGATGCACTCGCGCTGGCCGGGCTCTCCTCGCTTTGCGCCCTGGCACGGCTGCTGCCGGAACGTGATCCGCATCCAGACCTCTACGAGATCACGCTGTTCGTCCTCGGCTATCTGGACGACAACAGCATCTGGCCGGCGCTCTATGTCCGCTGGGAGCTCAATCTGCTGGCGGAGCTCGGCTTCGGCCTCGATCTCGGTTCCTGTGCCGCAACGGGCAGCACCGAAAATCTCGTCTGGGTCTCGCCCAAGTCGGGCCGAGCCGTCTCGGCTGCCGCTGGCGAGCCTTATCGTGATCGCCTGCTACCGTTGCCGGCGTTTCTGGTCGGCAGTCACCGCGGACCCGTGACGCGGGCGGACGTGCTCAATGGCTTGAAGCTCACCGGCTCGTTTCTGACATCACGCGTGATGAGTCCGCGCGACATGATGATGCCCGAAGCCCGGCACCGGCTCGTTTCCGCGCTGTCCCGCGCTGCAGGTTGAGGCTGCCGTAGCGGCGCGTATCGCCTACCCGCGTTTGCTCAGCGCGGCGCCTATCCGCCCGACTTCTCTTCTCTCACCAGCTCGACCTTTACGCCCTCGTTTCGTCGGCGCAGGACGAAAATATCGCCGTCACGGGCCTTGTAGCGCGCGATGACGTCGTTCGAGTCAGCTTTCCGGAACATGATCTCGCCCGGTACGCAGGCCGTGTGCCGGGAAGAATAGCGTGGCTTGATCTCATAGGTCTCACCGAGGAACGCGTAGGTGACGGTCTGCCCCGACGCGTTGTTCACGCGAAAGCGGTAAGCAAGCTCGTATGGCCGCCCGAACATCTGCACGGAGATGTAGCGCTCCTCACCCGGAGCCTTGGCGACGGCAACACCGATATCTGTCACATGCTCCGCCAGCAGGTTTTTCCGGTGTCCGGGCGAGTTCAGCCAGCCCTGCACAGCCTCGCGAGCGAGCTGGCGCGTCTCGAATCCGCGGGTGTCTAGATTGGAGGACAGATTTTCGGCCACCGAGCAGGGTTCGTAGCCTGCATCCTTGGCACGGTCCGACGGCTGCCGGCCATCCGCGCTATGCGAGAACTGCGTCGACGTGGCGAGATACTTCGCGTAGCCGCGCGCCGCCTCGGCAAGCTCCGGGTCCGGCTCGACCGCGCTCAGATTGTGCTGCTGGCGGATGGCGTTCGTCATCTCGACGATCGCGATCTCGACCTGGGGGATGTCCGGTGTTGGCATGTGGTTACGGCCCGCGCCGAAAAACCCTCCGTATGGCCCATTATTGGGGCAGAAACGGCGGCAGGAGTCGAGGCGCGAATCTGCCGGATGTCCACTGCCCGTTTGCAACTGTCGATCACGGCAATCACAACTTCGCCTCAGATCGTCGCGAAAAGGCGGCAGCAGGTCATGGGTGAGGGAGGCCATGCCATCACCGGTTCGCAGCATCGTTCCGCTGGTTGCGGCCGCGGTCGTTTCCGGCGTCGCCAGCTATGCCACAGAGGGCTTGCCGCGGCTGTCCCATGAAGTGCAAGCGCTGCTGACGTCCTATCTGATCAATCCGCGGCTTATGCTGCCCGGCGTCTGGTTCGGGTTGGTTACGGGCGCTCTGTCTTGGCGGCTCGGGTCCCGTGGCATTCTCGGAGCGGCGCTGTCGCTCGTCGTCACCTGGATCGGCTGGCAGCTCGCGGTGCAGGCCGGCATTGCGGTCTTCGACCGGCTGGGTACCGTGACGACGGACGAGAGCGTCCGGCTCGCTGTGGCGGGCGTGGGCGGTGGAGCGGTTGGCGCCTTCGTAGCCTTCATCGGCGTGCGCATCAGCACTCCCATGCGGCGGACCATTGTTGCCCTCCTGGCGACCCTGGTGGTGGGTGCCGCCTTCGGTCTGCTGCTGGTCTGGTCATCGACGCGGCAGAGTGCTGGATTGTTGCTCTATGCAACTTGGCAGCCGGCCGTCATCGCCGTATTGGCCTACTTCGCGACCGGCCGTCCTGCCCGCGCGTGATTTCGTGCCTTGCAAGGGCTTCTGGGCGACAGTTCGGCCCTTTCGCGTTCACCAGTTCCGAACGGCCCGTGAACCCTCTAGCGGGTCCAGGCGTTACACCAGCGCACGGAGCCCGAACAGGAGAACTGCGGTGAGCATCATCGCCTGGATTATTGTCGGTTTGATCGCCGGCTGGCTGGCGGAGCAGATCGCGGGCAGAAGCCACGGACTGCTGACGAACCTGCTGGTCGGCATCGTCGGCGCTTTCGTCGGCGGCTTCTTGTTCAGCACACTGCTCGGCTTCGAGTACAGGCAAGGATTCAACCTCGCCTCGATACTCGTCGCCACGGTTGGTGCGGTGGTCTTCCTCTTCATTCTGAGCTGGCTCAGAGGCGACCAGCAGCAGATTCGCTGAAGCGTCTTTCAGTCCGCGCGGTCGCCCGCCAGTCCCAGGATCTGGCGGGCTTCTGCCGCGCTTGCGACCTTGCCGCCCAGGGTCTCGATGATCCGTACTGCCTTTTCGACGAGAGCCGCATTGTTTGGCGCCGGCACACCCTTGGCGAGGTGAACGGTGTCCTCCATGCCGATCCGGCAATGGCCGCCGAGCACGAAGGCCTGCGCCAGCATCGGAAAGGCCATCCGGCCGGCTCCGAACGCGGCCCACTCGCAATCTTTCGGCAGCAGTGATTTCGCATAGCACATCGCCTCGGGCGTTGCGGCCATGCCGTACTTCACACCCGTGACCACCTGGAACAGCGCGGGCGCCCGCAGCGTGCCGTCTGCGAACAGGTCCCGCGAGAGCATGATGTCACCGGTGTCGAACACTTCGAGCTCCGGCTTGACGCCTGCCGCATAGATCCGCTCTGCCATGATGCGGATGTTGCGCGGTGAGTTGATCACGGCGCCGCCGCCGAACCACATGGTGTTGAGGTCGAGGCTGCAGATCTCGGGTTTCAGCTCGACGATATGCTCGGTGCGGATCTCCGGCGTGGTGAGCATCGTGCCCGGCGCCGCCTTGGCCGGCTCGTCGTCGCTCGGGATGAACCTGCCGCCAGGCCCGGTGGTCAGATTGATGATGAGATCGACACCGCTCGAGCGCAGCCGCCGGACGACCTCCCGGTAGTACTCCAGCTTCATGCTCGGCCGCCCGGTTTCGGGATCGCGCACATGAATGTGGCAGACGGCGGCGCCGGCCTTCGCGGCAGCGATGCAGTCGTTGGCAATTTCCTCGGGCGTGACCGGCAGGTTCGGATTGTGCTCCCGCGTTGGAAAGGTGCCCGTAACCGCGCAGGTCAAGATCGTCGGCTTCATTTCTGTCGCTCCAGCAATTGGCTTCCAGTCCAGCGGGGCTCCATCAGGGCACCCACAAGATCTTACGCGCTCAGCGCCCGCTGTCGCGATCCGAAGCTTGCAACGCAGGCCTGTTCACGCGCCACGTCGCATTCGCCACCGCCGCCAACGTCCCTTCGGCATCCCACATGCGTGCTTCGAGAAAGGCGATCCGCTGACCCTTGCGCAGGAAACGCGACTCGCAGGTGGCGCGCGGCGGGCGTAGCGGGGACAGGTACTGCACCTTCATTTCCAAAGTCGTGCCCGGCACGCCGAGCGTCCGCTTCAGCAGGTGCCCCATCGCCACATCGAGCACCAGTGCCGCCACGCCACCGTGCAGCGTGCCTTGCGGATTGAACATGAAATCGTGAATTGGGAATTCGATCCGGCAGGTGTCATCCGTGTACGTGAACGAAAGGCCGAACAGGCGCGCCAGAAAGAAGGTCTCGAAGTCCTGGTTCTGCGTGCGAAGCGCCGTCTCGAAGGCTTCGCGTGCCGCACTCTCATCCATGCCGTTCATCCACTCCGGGCAGTCAAGTCCGATTTGTTGAAAGATGATTCCGTTTCGACTGCCGAAACGCTTTGTCTCGTTGGGGCCGGCGGCAAGCTAATGACGGGCGCCTCAAACGTCAAGGATGGGGGTGCGGAACGGCCATCGCCCACCGATGGATTGGTCGGTTTGGCTGCGCTACGGGAGCGCTGCCGCCGGGCGGTGTCGAGTCAAAGCGATGCGAAGGGCGCGGGATCTTGTTTCCGGAAAGAGCAGGGGATCAAATATCCTCCTCCTGGCCCAAGCGGCACTTCCAGCGAACGACGCGCCATTGCGGATGCTCTTCGGTCCACTTCGCGATCTGGAATTGAGCACTCAGCATGCACTGCATCGTAGAAACATCGGCAGTGAGGGGGATACGGTGATCGCGGCAGACATGCACATCACCTATGAGACAGGCTGAAAGAATAATCGTAATCATCAGCTCCTCTTTGGCTGACTTGCCGGCCGAATGCCAGGTCATGCGTCGCCGCGGCCGGGACGATCTCCAAGCCAGAAACGCAGTCTTTCTCCGCGCGGCCGAGGGACTGATGGTCGCGCAGCGCTTGGGACGGACGCCACGCGGTCCGGCGTCCAACAGGACGCTCGTTTCAGGCCCGAAGCCTTATGGTCTGGCGCCCGCGGGAATCGGCGTTACGAAGAGACAAAGGGTAGTTGCGCTGCAATATCCAAAGGCAACCGTCAGTCAATCTCCGAAATAGGTTCCGGCCTCACGCAAAATTGATAGGTAGAGTCATTTGGGTCCGAAGCGGTCGGGTGCGGGCCAGCGCCGGCCTGCTGGAGTTGTCGCAGTTAAAGATCGGGTATATCCTGAAAAAAAAGGAATGCGGCACGCATGACGGACGTACTCGATGCGTCCTGAGGCTGCCCAGGATGAGCAGCGACTGATGTGAAAAGCTTCATGGCTGCTCCGGGAGGAAACATGAGGCGGATACGTGAACTGCTCACGGCGACCATTTTCGTCTCGATCTCCGCGATCACGGTCTCAGCGGCCGTAGAGCTCCCCGCGAATGATTACCCGACAGCAGCGCGCGCCGACTACGTTTTTGCATGCATGCAGGTGAACGGCCAAACGCGGGAGGCGCTTCGCAAGTGCTCGTGCTCGATCGACGTCATCGCGTCTTTGCTTCCCTATGAGCAATATGAGGAAGCCGAAACGATCATGGGAGTCCGGCAGCTCGGCGGTGAGAAAGCGTCGATCTTTATCAGCGCTCCGCAGATGCGGGCAAAGGTCGACGAGTTGAAAAGAGCGCAGATCGAGGCTGAGCTGCGTTGCTTTTAACCTTCGGACGAGAATTGCCGGCCTGACCGGGAATGGCGGAGCTTTGCCCGCCTCCGGAAACGGGCCGGACCGAAATAATCTGCACAGCAACAGGTTTGGCTTGAAACTTCGGCAAAGCCTGCCTAGGATCGAAACGGTAGCACTCGCCGAAGGAACGCCAAATGGCTGCGAAGTGCCACGTTCCAATCGCAAGCCCGGAAGATACATTTTACGGGGGGCTTGGCTGCGGTGCGCTGACGAACGCTACCACCTCGCATAGGAAACGCAAAATGCAAGGAGTGGCGCCATGCGGAACTATGCACTTGCGGGTGCATCGCTGGCGGTGATCGCGCTTGCGACGCCAGCATTCGCCAATCAAAGCGTTCTGGAGGAAACATCGAAGCCCGAGCAATGGGCGCTGCAGACCGGTGATTATGCCAATCAGCGCTACTCGACGCTGGATCAGATCAATCGCGATAACGTCAAGGATCTGAAGGTCGCCTGGACTTTCTCCACTGGTGTGCTGCGGGGGCACGAGGGTTCCCCGCTGGTGATCGGCGACATCATGTATGTGCATACGCCGTTCCCCAATGTGGTTTACGCCCTCGACCTGAATGAGGAAGGCAAGATCCTCTGGAAATATGAGCCCAGCCAGGATCCCTCGGTCATCCCGGTGATGTGCTGCGACACGGTCTATCGGGGCGTGGCCTATGCGGATAACACGATCTATCTCCACCAGGCTGATACGACGCTGGTGGCGCTCGATGCCAAGACCGGGGAAGTGAAATGGTCGGTCGTTAATGGAGACCCCAAGAAGGGCGAAACCAATACGGCGACCGTCCTGCCGGTGAAAGATAAAGTCATTGTCGGCATTTCCGGTGCGGAATTCGGCGTTCGCGGTCATGTCACCGCTTATGATGCCAAGACCGGGGAACGCGTTTGGCGTGCCTATTCGGTCGGGCCGGATGATGAAATCCTGTTCGATCCGGAGAAGACCATGTCGCTCGGCAAGCCGGTCGGCAAGGACTCCTCGCTGAGCACCTGGAACGGCGATCAGTGGAAGATTGGTGGCGGGACGGCCTGGGGCTGGTTCTCCTACGATCCGGAAACCAATCTGATGTATTACGGGACGGCCAACCCTTCGACCTGGAACCCGGCCCAGCGGACAGGCCCTGACGGCAAGCCGATCGACCACAAGTGGACGATGGCCATCATCGCCCGTGATGTCGATACTGGCATTGCAAAATGGGCTTACCAGATGACGCCGTTCGATGAATGGGATTATGACGGCGTCAACGAGATGATCCTGGCCGATCTCGAGATCAACGGCCAGAACCGCAAGGCGCTGGTACATTTCGACCGCAACGGCCTCGCCTATACGCTGGACCGCGTCACCGGCGAACTGCTCGTAGCGGAGAAATTCGACCCAACGGTGAACTGGACCAGCGGCGTCGTTATGGACAAGAACGATCCGCGCTACGGCCGCCCTCAGGTCGTCAGCCAGTACTCGACATTCCAGAATGGCGAGGACGTCAACACCCGGAACATCTGTCCGGCTGCGCTCGGCACCAAGGACCAGCAACCCGCGGCATTCTCGCCCCGGACCAATCTGTTCTATGTGCCGACGAACCATGTCTGCATGGATTACGAGCCATTCCGGGTGTCCTATACGGCTGGTCAACCCTACGTGGGTGCGACGCTGTCGATGTTCCCGACGCCGAACAGCCATGGTGGCATGGGTAATTTCATCGCCTGGGATGCCAGCGAGGGCAAAATTGCCTGGTCGAAGCCGGAGAAGTTCTCTGTCTGGTCAGGCGCACTCGCGACCGCCGGTGGCATTGTTTTCTACGGCACGCTGGAAGGCTATTTGAAAGCCGTGGACGAAAAGGACGGCAAGGACCTGTTCCGGTTCAAGACACCATCGGGCATCATCGGCAACGTCATGACCTACACTCATAATGGCAAGCAGTACGTGGCGGTGCTGTCGGGCGTCGGCGGCTGGGCCGGAATCGGACTGGCAGCGGGCTTGACCAATCCGACGGATGGCCTGGGCGCGGTTGGCGGCTATGCCGGCCTGCGTGACTATACGGCTTTGGGCGGCACGCTCACCGTATTCACGCTGCCATGACCGCTCCTTGAGACTGCGGAACCGGCGCGTTTCCGGCGCCGGTTCCAAAATGAACATTCACAACAGCGATGCGGGAATTATCGTGCAGCGAGCTGGTCTGGCATTGACGTATGCCGCCTTCGTTCTTCTGCTGTCCGGCATTGGCGCCGGCGCGGAACCGGAAAAGAAAGCCGTCGACGGGAAATGGGAAACGGCAGACGGAACCCCGACTTATCACATCGCGGAAGATGGCGCGGTCGACTGGTATACGTACTCCGGGTTTCGCCGCTATCATTCCGAATGCCACGTGTGTCACGGCCCTGACGGCGAGGGCTCGACGTACGCCCCCGGCCTGATGCAGTCCCTCAAAAACATGAAATACGACGAGTTTCTGGTGGTGGTTGCCGCCGGGCGCGAGGTTGTCCGGGCCGACAAGCAGAGCGTCATGCCGGCGTTGGGCGATAACGTCAACGTCATGTGCTATATCGACGATATCTACGTTTACCTGAAGGCCCGCGCCGACGGCGTGCTGCCCCGCGGGCGGCCGGCCAAGCGGGCCGACAAACCCGAAACGGCGAAAGAAAATGAGAAGCGCTGCTTTGGTGACAATTAGCAGAGTGGCTGCTGCGCTCGGCTGCACGCTGGGCGCAGCGTTGGTGTCAACGGCCTGGGCGGCGGAGGGGCACCGCGTCGATCTGGTTGACCGCACATCGCTGCGGGTTTGCGCCGATCCGGCCAATATGCCTTTTTCGAACGAGAAGGCCGAGGGCTTCGAGAACAAGATTGCGGAGATCGTCGCCTCCGAGCTCGAGGTTCCGGTGTCATACACCTGGTTTCCGCAGGCAATCGGTTTCATACGCCACACGCTTTTCGCAAAGCATTGCGACGTGGTCATCGGCTATGCCCAGGGCGACGAGCTGGTGCTCAACACGAACCATTACTATCGCTCGGTTTATGCATTGGTTTATCGTAAGGGCAGGGGTCTCGACGGGGTTGAGACGCTTTCAGATCCGCGACTGAAGGACCTCAGCATCGGCATTATCGCCGGTACGCCGCCGAGCGCCACCATGGCAAAGCTTGGGCTGATGACGCGCGCACGTCCCTACGCTCTGATGGTCGACCGTCGCTATGACTCTCCCGCCGAGGACATGGTCGCCGACATTCGCGCCGGCGAAATAGATGCCGGCGTCCTCTGGGGGCCCATGGCCGGATATTTTGCTGCCAACGGCGGCGAAAAGCTCGAGGTAGTGCCGTTGCTCAAGGAAACGGCCGGCCCGCGCATGGCCTATCGCATTACGTTCGGCGTGCGAAATCTCGAGGATGAATGGAAGCGGCAGCTGAATACGATCATAGCGAAGCGGCAGGGAGACATCGATGCCGTGCTGCTTGCCTATGGCGTGCCATTGGTTGATGAGCACATGAAACTCATCACGGAGCCGAGACGATAGCGCCCTGCGGCTTCTGCAACAAGCTATTCTGCCATCCGCGCCCGGATCTCGCGGGCAATCGCAAACAGCCGCTGCTCGATCAGCACCGGAACTTCGCAGGCGAGCGGGATCGACTGTTGGCGTTCCGTGAAGACGCGCACATCCCAGTTGTACTTTTGCTCTGCGACGGCGAGCTGGGCGGCTGCCGAATTGCCCTCCGACTTGAGCTTTCGAATGTCGGCACTCTGCCGTTCGATTTCGGCCTTCCTTGCGCGCTGGCGGCGCTGAAAGCGCTCGATCCCGGCCATGACGATCGCGCGATCGCGGTTCGTCGCATCGAGCACGCCCGCGAACAGCAGCATCAAAGCCTTGTCACGCGTTTCCTTCGGTTTCTCGCCAGCAAAGCGGTCGATCGCCTGGGCAGCCTTTTCTACCGGAACGCGGCGGCTCGTGAGCGCCGGAATGAGCTTCATGACGGCTGGATCATCGCGCCATTCGGTGAGCTCGTCGACCGGCGGGCCATCCCACATCTGTGTGGAGGTCAGCTTGTCTACCTTGTGCTGAATGCACGGCCAGTCGGATTCGGCCGCAATTCCCGTACTGGCGAATGCCAGCATCGAGATGATTGCAATGAGAGATGCTGATGCCTTCGAGGCCGCCATGTCATCGTCCTCCATTGCCGGGCGCGCCGCGCCAGCCCATCAGTCCTTTCGATGGATTGTAAGCGAATATCGCTGCAGCAAGAAAGAAGGCCGTGAAGCCGGCTACGACGGCCAGAGGAATGGGTGCAAACTTTGCATAAAGTGCGAAACGAATGAGTTCCACTGCGTGTGTAAAGGGATTGACGCGGCAGATCTCGTAAAGGAGGGGACTCGATTCCCGGATGCGCCAGAGCGGGTAGAGCGCCGAGGAGGCGAAGAACATCGGGAAGATGACGAAGTTCATCACGCCCGCGAAATTCTCGAGCTGCCTTATGACAGAGGACATGAATAGCGCCAATGCGCCCAGCATCAAGCCTGACAGCACGAGGGCAGGAAGCACTGTCACATAGCCGATCAGCGGCGGCTCGATCTCCCAATAGTAAGCGATGAGCAGAAAAACGTAGACCTGCAGCAGCGCCACCGCGACGCCGCCCAGAAGCTTCGAAACGAGCAGGAACGAGCGCGGGAACGGACTGACCAGCAGCGTACGCATGGCCCCGGTTTCGCGATCGTGAACCATCGAA
>JAWLCO010000030.1:0-34968 GCA_041687075.1 Hyphomicrobiaceae bacterium
GTGTCCTGCGCGTGCACCAGCATCGCGAACAGCGCCGCGTGCATGGCGAAGTACTTGCGCGCCGCGTTCATGTTGTCGCCGGAGGCGGTGAGCAGCTTCGCGAGCTGCCGGTCGATCAGCTTGGCCGAATTGAAAACGGCAGCCAGCCGCACGAGATCGCCGGCAAGGACGCTGTCCAGCAGAAGCTCGACCTGTTCAGATGACAGCTCGACGCCCGAAGCGGCAAGAGCCTGGTGAATCTCGGTTTTTGCGGCTTCGATGGCCTTGCGGTTCTCTTCGATCCTGCGCTGTGCGTCCTCGATGTCCCGCCCAAGGCTCTCGACGGTATCGGTCAGAACGCCCGGCAGCAATGAGTCTTCCGGCGCGACGAGTTGCTTCTCCTTGAGGTTGACGATGCGATCCTCGAGATCACGGATATTCTTGCGAAGCGTCTCGACACGCCGCTGGATATCGACCACCGGCACGTCCGTCACGATGGCCAGCGCGGCATCCAGCAGCTCACGGATCTTGCGCTCGCGGTCCTCGCGCGTTTCCGTCCACAACGGCGTGACGACGAAATCGCTTTTGGAAGGCAGCTTGCGTGCTTCGCCGCGATGGCGTGCGGCATCCTCCAGCACGGCATCGATCGCCCTCATGAGCCGGCGTGCCTGCTCGTAGGTGATCTCGCCCTCTCGGACGTCCTTGCCGGCGGCCTGAGACTGCTCCTCGCCCGATGCCTTTTCCGGCTGGCCTTCGCGCGCCAGCAAATCGGCGATGCCATCTCGCCGGCTGGTCTGCGCGTTCGTATCGACCGCGCCCAGTACGACCGCCCCCGTAGTCAGCGCCAGCGCCAACACGGCAGCCTGAGACGTGCTCACCATGGTCGTACCTCCACCCACTGCACAATGGGTACCAGAATCAGGCGAATCCGTGAAGAAACGCTCTTCTCTGAAACGATCAGTTGATTACGACGGGGCCTGATTGCAATGGCTGAGCGCGGAGAAGTTTCCATTGCGAGCGCCTGTCTGCTTCAGAAGGCGGTGAGCATTGCAATGGCTGGCCCAATGCTGTTGATCCGTGCCATCCTTGCCGCCGTTCCAGGAGCTGAAGCAGAAGAGATGATCGAATGAGTACGTTCGAGCCCCTCGATCCCGATTACGAGGCGCGGGTGCGCGCGAGCTTCGCCAGGCAGGGATTCATGCGCACGCTTGGCGCGGAGATCCTCCGCATTGTGCCGGGAGAGGTCGATCTGGTTTTGCCGAGCCGGGAGGATCTCACCCAGCAGCACGGCTATTTTCATGCCGGGGTGACTTCGACGATCGCCGACACGGCGGCAGGTTATGCTGCGCTCTCCCTATATCCCAAGGGCACGGGCGTGCTGACGACGGAGTTCAAGATCAACCTGTTGCGGCCGGCCGAGGGACGCCAGCTCATCGCGCGCGGCCGCGTCGTCAAACCGGGCCGGACGCTGACCATCTGCCAGTCCGACGTCTACGGCGAGCGCGACGGGCGCGAGACACACGTCGCCACCTCGTTACTGACGATGATCTGTCTCGAAGGGCTGGACGGCTAAAGCAGCCGGCGCGTACGCTCCTTGTACTCCCGATAAGCATTGCCGAACCGCGCCTCGAGGTGCCGTTCTTCGGGAATGATGGCGAGCAATGTGACCAGGATGCCGAACACCGGGGTCAGCAGCACCAGCCAGATATTCCGCATCAGCTCGGCAATGCCGAGCAGGATCAGCATGTCGGCGAGGTAGATCGGATTGCGCCGGAAGCGAAAAGGGCCGCCGGTGACCAGTGTCGAGGCGGCTTCGTTTGGCATGACGGTCGTCCGGGCTCGCCGGAGCGTGATGATCGACCACGCCATCAGCGCCAATCCCGCCACACCGAGCCCCAGGCCGGCAATGCGAGACGCCGTATCGCCCACGCCAGGCCAGGGGAGCGGAAACATCATCTGCAGGACCCAGGCCGCTAAAACGGCGAGGACGAGCAGAACGGGCGGCCACGGGAATGCACTCGGTCGATCTGCAGGCGTTACTTGTTCCGTCTGGCTCATCACGGGCTTCCTGACAAGGTCCGGCTGACATTCTATAGTCCGCTTGATCGTCGAGTTGGGCAATGGCTCCAAAGCCCGAACCGTCATGCCCGCGGCGGCGGGCATCCATGATGCGCTTCCGCACGCACTCCGTGTGAAGTTGCGGTGAGGTCGCCGGAAGGGCCATGGCAGAACGGGGGCCGCCGGGGCACAATTCGACAGTTTCTGTTTAAACCTGACCACGGCAAGTCGCCGGAGCTGCCATGATCCCAAATGCCCTGCCCACATTCAACTTCGACCTCGGTGACACGGCCGACCAGCTCCGAGAGACGGTGCGCACGTTTACCTCTGACGAGATCGCGCCGGTCGCGGCCGAGATCGACCGCACCGACGAGTTCCCGCGTCACCTGTGGCCGAAGATGGGTGCTCTCGGGCTCCACGGCATCACGGTCGAGGAGGAGTTCGGCGGGGTCGGGCTCGGCTATCTCGAGCATGTCATCGCCATGGAGGAGGTGAGCCGTGGGTCGGCGGCCGTCGGCCTGTCTTACGGCGCGCATTCGAACCTCTGCGTCAACCAGCTCAGGCGCAATGGCAACGAGGAACAGAAGCGGCGCTATTTGCCGAAGCTGATCTCCGGCGAGCACGTCGGCGGGCTCGCCATGTCGGAGCCGGGGGCGGGCTCGGACGTGGTCTCGATGAAGCTCCGGGCCGAGAAGAAGGGTGACCGCTTCATCCTGAACGGCACGAAGATGTGGATTACAAACGGTCCGGGGGGAGATGTCATCATCGTCTACGCCAAGACCGATCCGGATGCCGGTCCGCGCGGGATCACCGCCTTTATCGTCGAGAAGGGGTTCAAGGGCTTTCGCGTCGCCCAGAAGCTCGACAAGCTCGGCATGCGGGGCTCCAACACCGGCGAGCTCGTGTTCGAGGATTGCGAGGTGCCGGAAGAGAATGTGCTCGGCACCGTCAACAGAGGGGTCAACGTGCTGATGAGCGGGCTCGACTACGAGCGCGCCGTGCTGGCGGCCGGACCGCTCGGAATCATGCAGGCGTGCATGGATGTGGCGATTCCCTACGTGCACGAGCGCAAGCAGTTCGGCGCGCCCATCGGCACGTTCCAGCTCGTGCAGGGCAAGATCGCGGACATGTACGTCACGCTGAACTCCTGCCGGGCATACGTCTACGCCGTAGCGAAGGCGTGCGACCGCGGAGAGACCACCCGCGAGGACGCGGCGGGCGCCATCCTGCTCGCAGCCGAGAAGGCAACCCAGGTAGCTCTGGATGCCATCCAGCTCCTGGGCGGCAACGGCTACATCAACGACTATCCGACGGGCCGGCTGCTGCGCGATGCCAAGCTCTACGAGATCGGGGCCGGCACCAGCGAGATCCGTCGCATGCTGATCGGGCGTGAGCTGTTCGACAAGACGGCCTGACCGGGAAAAGAGCCCTCCAGCGGCGATCATCGTTGCCGGGGTGCAACGCACTTTTCAACGATTGCCACTACATCTCAGAGGCAGTCGCACTTTCGCCTGAATCGACCACGTAACTGCCCACCAGCCGACAACGGACGGCTTCAAGAAATTCAGCGTCAAGGCGACGGGGGCTTTACATGAGGTTCAAGGCGGCCGCTGCAGTCCTGCTCGGGCCTGCTCTTTTGATGGGTTGCGGGCCGGATGGCCCGACAAAGGCCGATACGGGCTTGGCCGTCGGCGCCATTGCGGGCGGCATCCTCGGCAATCAGGTCGGGAAAGGCTCAGGCCGGGTGCTGGCGACAGTGGCCGGCGCGGTGGTGGGCGGCATCGTCGGCAGCGAGATCGGCCGCGCGCTCGACCGGCAGGACCAGATGTTGGCCCAGGAAGCCGAATTCGAGGCGCTGGAGAGCGGGCGCTCAGGCGAGCGCAGGCGCTGGCGCAATCCCGAGAGCGGCCGCTATGGTGATGTGGTCCCGGGCGAGCGCTATCGCCGTGGCACCGCAGACTGCCGGGACTACACGCACACGATCTATATCGACGGCCGGCCGGAATCGATGCGGGGCACAGCCTGTCGCAATCCCGACGGCACCTGGCATAACGTCGGCTAGGCTTAACGCGCCTTGACCGGCGGAGAATTCGGTCTGGGCGCGGCTTTCGACGCAGCTCCGCGACATCGGGGCAGCCGTGCAGCCCTTGTCAGCCTGGGGGCAGGGGCCTATTCCCTCTCGGTGGGAAAAACCTGGGCGCGCTGATGCTTTTTTGGGTGCTCTGCGCTGTTTTGACGGCCGCGGTGCTCTACGCCGTGACGCGGCCGCTGTCCGTACCTGCCGCAGGCTCCACTGCAGGCGACCGGGATACGGCTTCGGACCTCGCTGTCTATCGCGATCAGTTGAAAGAAGTGGAGGCTGATCGCGCCCGCGGGCTGCTGTCTGATGTGGAAGCCGAGGCTGCCCGCGTCGAGATTTCACGCAGGCTGCTCGCAAGGGCTGAGGCAGATGGAGTCTCGGCCGCAGGTGGCGCCCGAGGGCAAGGACTGAATGCCACGACTGCCTTCGTGTTGGCCGTCCTCCTGATTCCGGCGCTCTCCATGGCGCTCTATCTGGCCTATGGATCGCCCGGGCTGCCGGGGCAGCCGCATGCCGAACGCGTCGCCGCGCCCGCAGACAAGGCGACGATCGACACGCTTGTTGCCAAGGTTGAGGAGCGGCTGAGGGCCCATCCCGAGGACGGGCAGGGCTGGGATGTGATCGCGCCGGTCTATCTGCGGCAGGGGCGATTCAATGAGGCTGCGCAGGCCTATCAGCGTGCCTTGCGCCTGTTGGGCGAGACACCGCGCCGGCTGGCCGGCTTTGGCGAGGCCACCGTTTTCGCGCAGAATGGCGTCGTGACGGAACAGGCAAGGCGCGCCTTCGAGCGCCTGGCGGAACTCGAGCCGTCGCAGCCGGAGCCGCGATTCTGGCTGGCGCTCGCTAAGGAGCAGGATGGCAACCTCACCGGGGCGCTCGCTGACTTCCGCAAGTTGATCGCGGATGCGCCGCCGGATGCGGACTGGCGAGGTGCTGTGGAGCAGCGCATTGCCATGCTGGCGCAACGGGTGGGCGAAACGGATCAGCCGGCTGGGAAAGGCCCGACGGCCGAAGAGATTGCTGCTGCCGAGAAGCTTGCCCCCGGCGACCGCGCCGCCATGGTCCAGCAGATGGTCGACGGGCTCGCTGAGCGGCTCGAGACCAATGGTCAGGATCTGGCGGGCTGGCAGCGGCTGCTGCGCGCCTATGCCGTGCTCGGTCAGAAAGACAAGGCCAATGATGCGCTGGCCAGGGCGCGCAAGGCTTTTGCCGGAGATGACACCTCGCTTGCCGCGCTCGATGATCTCGCGCGCAAGCTGGGCCTGGACTCGTGAGGAACGAGTGAGACGCCAATGACGCGGAAACAACGACGCGCCGTTCTGATACTCGCCTGCGTAGGGCTGCTGGGGCTGGCGAGCCTCCTCGTGCTGTTCGCGCTGCGCGACTCGATCGTATTCTTCCACACGCCGAGCGAGATCGCCGAAAAGGGTATCGAAGCCGGTCAGCGGTTCAGGCTGGGCGGCTTGGTGGCAGAGGGGTCCGTGCGGCGCGGTGAGGGCTCGAACGTCGAGTTCGGCGTCACGGATATGGTGAAGACGATCAGTGTTGTCTACGATGGCGTGCTGCCGGATCTGTTTCGGGAAGGGCAGGGCGTCGTCACGGAAGGCCGCCTTGATGCCAGCGGCAAGTTCCTCGCCGACACGGTGCTCGCCAAGCACGATGAGAATTACATGCCGCCCGAGGTCGCCGACGCGCTGAAGGACAAGGGCGTCTGGCAGCACATGGGCAAAGAGCAGCCGGCCACGAACTAGGGGGCCCGGAGTCGTTGATCGTCGAGATCGGACATTTCGCACTCGTTCTGGCGCTGGCGGTGGCGCTCGTGCAGGCAACGGTGCCGGCGTGGGGGGCCTACACGCGGGACGAGCGGCTGATGGGCGTCGGGCCGCCGGCGGCTGTGGCGCAGGTCGTGCTGATCGGCGGTGCCTTCGCGGCGCTGACGTACGCGTATGTCGTGTCCGACTTTTCGGTCGAGAACGTCTATCTCAACTCGCATTCCGCCAAGCCGCTGATCTACCGGATCTCCGGCGTGTGGGGGAACCACGAAGGCTCGATGCTGCTCTGGGTGCTGACGCTCGCCTTGTTTGGCGCCGCGGTGGCAGTGTTCGGGGAGAGACTGCCGCAGACGCTGCGGGCGAACGTGCTCGCGGTGCAGGGCGCGATCGCGGTCGCCTTCATGCTGTTCCTGGTGCTGACGTCGAACCCGTTTCAGAGGCTCGCCCCTGCGCCCGCGGAGGGCCTCGGCCTCAACCCGATCCTGCAGGACCCGGCGTTGGCCTTCCATCCGCCGTTCCTCTATGCGGGCTACGTTGGCTTTTCGATCGCCTTCGCTTTCGCCATTGCCGCGCTGATCGAGGGGCGCGTGGACGCGGCCTGGGCCCGATGGGTGCGGCCGTGGACACTGGCGGCCTGGATGATGCTGACGCTCGGCATCTCCATGGGCTCCTGGTGGGCCTATTACGAGCTCGGCTGGGGCGGCTGGTGGTTTTGGGACCCGGTCGAGAACGCCTCCTTCATGCCGTGGCTCGCCGGCACGGCGCTGCTGCACTCGGCCGTCGTCATGGAAAAGCGCGACGCGCTGAAGATCTGGACAGTGCTGCTCGCCATCCTGACTTTCTCGCTGAGCCTGATGGGCACGTTCCTCGTGCGCTCGGGGGTTCTGTCGTCAGTGCACGCGTTCGCGGTCGACCCGTCCCGCGGTGTCTTCATCCTCGGCATTCTGGTGATCTTCATCGGCGGCGCACTGGCGCTGTTCGCCTTGCGGGTCGGTGAGTTGCGGCAGGGGGGGCTGTTCGCGCCGATCAGCCGTGAAGGCAGCCTGGTGCTCAACAACCTGCTGCTGACGACGGCGTGTGCGACGGTGCTGGTGGGCACGCTCTACCCGCTCGCACTCGAGGCGCTGACGGGCGACAAGATTTCCGTCGGGCCGCCCTACTTCAACGCGACCTTCGGGCCGCTGATGCTGCCGCTGCTGGTCGCGCTGCCGTTCGGCCCGTTCCTTGCCTGGAAGCGGGGCGACCTTGCTGCCGCCGCGCAGCGCCTGTGGTTGGCCGCGGCGGTTACGTTGATTGCCGTCATCGGCGTTTATGCCGTCGCCTACCGTGGCCCATGGCTGGCGCCCCTGGGCATAGCCCTCGGTGTCTGGGTGATGGCGGGATCGCTGGTCGAGGTCGCCTCGCGCATCAAGCTCGGGCAGGCGCCTGTGGCGGAGAGCTGGCGCAGGTTCAAGGGCCTCCCGCGATCTGCACTCGGAACAACCGTCGCTCACTTCGGTGTCGGCATGATGGTCGTCGGTATCATCGCGACAAGTGCCTACCAGAGCGAGCGCATTGTGGTGATGAACCCCGGCGATCAGGCCGAGATCGCGGGATACACGCTGACGTTCAAAGGCGCGGCACCGCAGCGCGGGCCGAACTATCGCGAGGAAGTCGGCCTGTTCGAGGTGGAGCGCAGCGGCCGCGCGGTAACCAGCCTCGCCCCCTCGAAGCGGATTTACGATGCACCACCGCAGCCGACGACCGAAGCCGGTATCCATATCTCGTGGCGCGGCGACCTTTACGCGGTGCTGGGCGATCAGCAGGTGTCCTCGTCGGGCGGTTATGCCGTGAGGCTCTATTTCAATCCGCTCGTCCGGTTCATCTGGATCGGCGCCGTCGTCATGTTCTTCGGCGGCCTGCTGTCCCTGTCCGATCGCCGTTTGCGAGTGGGCGCGCCACGACGGGCGCGCGTGCGCGCCAGCGCTGTTCCTGCGGAATGAGGTGGGCCATGGCGCTTCTGCGGATGCTGATTCTGCCTTTCCTCATCCTTGCTTCGGCCACAGCTTTCGCTGTCGAGCCCGACGAGGTGCTGCCCGATCCAGCGCTCGAGGCGCGGGCCCGCGCGCTTTCGGCCGAGCTGCGCTGTGTCGTCTGTCAGAACCAGTCGATCGATGATTCGAACGCGCCGCTTGCGCGTGATCTGCGCATCCTGCTCCGCGAGCGTCTCGCTGCCGGCGACACGGACGAGGAAGTAAAGCAGTTCCTCGTCGAGCGCTACGGCACCTTCGTGCTGCTCAAGCCGCCGTTCGACGCCCGCACGCTTCTCTTGTGGCTCACGCCCCTCATCATCCTCGCCGGCGCAGGGGCACTCCTCTACCGCTACGCAGCCGGCTGGACGCGCGCTGTCCCGGCCGAGACGAACCGGAGTTTGACCAAGGAAGAAGAGGAGAAGCTCCGGACGCTGCTGGCCGAAGCCGAAGAGCCATCCAACGACGCTTCCGCGAAAACGTAAGCGGCGGTCTGGCCCGCCCTCACCATCGCGCCGATCCGCGGCTACGCTGCAGTCGACAGATTGCGTGTGTCTGCGGTGCATAGCTTATCGCTGCACCGCAGACGGGGTAACCGGTGTCAGATTTGGGCCAACCCACTCCCACTCCCAGCCTGGGGGAGTGGGAGATCGCCTCAGAACAATCCTTCGATCTGACCCTGTTCGTTGAGATGGATCTGCTCGGCAGACGGCTTGCTGGGCAGGCCTGGCATCCGCATGATGTCGCCGCAGACTGCCACGATGAACTCGGCGCCCGCCGCGAGGATCACCTCGCGGACGTTGACGACGTGACCCGTCGGCGCGCCGCGCAGGTTGGGGTTGGTCGAGAACGAGTACTGCGTCTTCGCCATGCAGATCGGCAGGTTGCCGTAGCCGTTGGCCTCGAAGTCCTTGAGCTGGTTGCGGACCGAGGCATCCGCGCTGATGTCCTCTGCGCCATAGAGGCCAGTGGCGATCGTCTTGATCTTGTCCCAGAGCGGCATGTCGTCGGGGTAGAGCGGCTTGAAGTCCGCCTTGCCGCCTTCGCAGAGCTCGACGACATGGCGGGCCAGGTCCTCCGTGCCCTTGCCACCGTCAGCCCAGTGCGTGCACGGGAAGGCGCGCGTGCCGGCGCTCTCGGCGATCTCCATGACGGCTGCCATCTCCGCATCGGTGTCGGTGATGAAGCGGTTGATGGCGACGACCGGCTGGATGCCGAACTTGCGGACGTTCTCGATGTGCCGCTTCAGGTTCTCCGCGCCCTTGCGAACGGCCTCGACGTTCTCGGTCTTCAGGTCGTCCTTCGCGACGCCGCCGTGCATCTTGAGCGCGCGCACCGTGGCGACGATCACCGCTGCGGACGGCTTCAGACCCGCCTTCCGGCACTTGATGTCGAAGAACTTCTCGGCTCCGAGGTCCGCGCCGAAGCCGGCCTCCGTCACCACGTAGTCGGCGAGCTTCAGGGCCGTGCGCGTCGCCTGCACCGAGTTGCAGCCGTGCGCAATATTGGCGAACGGGCCGCCGTGCACGAAGACCGGATTGTTCTCCAGCGTCTGCACCAGGTTCGGCATCAGCGCATCCTTGAGCAGGACGGTCATGGCGCCATCGGCCTTGATGTCACGCGCGAGGACCGGTTTCCTGTCGCGCGTGTAGCCGACGACGATGTTACCGAGCCGGCGCTGCAGGTCCTTGAGGTCGGTGGCGAGGCAGAGGATCGCCATCACCTCCGAGGCCACCGTGATGTCGAAGCCATCCTGCCGCGGGAAGCCATTCGACACGCCGCCGAGCGAGTTGACGATCGAGCGCAGGGCACGGTCGTTCATGTCCATGACGCGCCGCCAGGCGACGCGCCGCGGGTCGATGCCGAGGCTGTTGCCCCAGTAGATGTGGTTGTCGATCATCGCGGCGAGCAAGTTGTTCGCCGACGTGATGGCGTGGAAGTCGCCCGTGAAATGGAGGTTGATGTCCTCCATCGGCACCACCTGGGCATAGCCGCCGCCGGCCGCGCCGCCCTTCATGCCGAAGCAGGGGCCGAGCGACGGCTCGCGCAGGCAGCTCATCGCCTTCTTGCCGACGCGGTTGAGGCCGTCGCCGAGGCCGACGGTGGTGGTGGTCTTGCCCTCGCCCGCTGGCGTCGGGTTGATCGCCGTCACCAGGATGAGCTTGCCGTCCTTGCGGTCCTGGATCGACCTGATGAAATCGTAGGAGACCTTCGCCTTTGTCTGGCCGTAAGGCAGCAGGGCTTCGGGCGGGATGCCAAGCTTCTCGCCGACCTCATTGATCGGCCTCATTTTGGCATCGCGCGCGATCTCGATGTCAGATCTCACGGCCACGGAAGTTCCTCCTGCTGCTTTCTTGGATGGGGTCGCTGATTTCGGTGACGGCGGGTCGAACCGGTCGCCGACCTTGAGTTCGGCCGAGACGGCGTATTCGGTAGCCGGGATTTTCTGTCCGCCGGCTGCCCGCAGTCGTTTGATGAGAATGCGTCCACCCTTGGCCGCCACCTGAATGCCCTCGCCGGTGATGGCCATGATCTCGCCAGGCGAACCGGAACCCTCGACCTTCGCGGAATCGAAGATGTCGATCCGGGTGCCCTTGAGCATGCTCCAGGCGCCAGGCGCGGGATTCGTCGCGCGGATCAGGTTGTAGATTTCGGAGACCGGCTTCGACCAGTCGATCTCGGCCAGATCCTTTTTGAACCAGCTCTCGTAGGTCGCCTTCGAGTGGTCCTGCGGGATTTTCGGCGCCTTGCCGGCACGCACGAGGTCGACGGCCTCCAGCATGGCGTCGACGCCGATGGGGAAAAGCTTCTTGAAGTAGACGTCGCCCAGCGTCTCGTCGGGGCCGATCTCGACCTCCTTCTGCAGCAGGATCGGCCCCTCATCGAGCCCCTCGTCAGGCCAGAATATCGTGAGCCCGGTGCGCGTGCGGCCCATGGCGATCGGCCAGTTGATCGAGGAGGGACCGCGGTGGAGCGGCAGCAGGGATGGGTGGTACTGGATCGTCCCAAGCTTCGGCGCGTCAATGACTGGCTGCGGCACGAACAGCGTCACATAGGCCATCACGCACAGGTCGGGCTCGAACGACCGCATCAGCTCGAGCGCTTCGGGCGTCTTCCAGGACTTCGGCTGGTGAACAGGCAGCCCCTTCTCCTCGGCGAACACCGCGAGCGGATCGCGCGGCCGGCCCTCCTTGTCGGGGGCGCAGAACACGGCGATGACGTTCTCGCCGCGCTCGAGGAGCTTCTCCAGGACCGCCTTGCCGAAGGCCTCCTGCCCATGAACTACGATGCGCATGTGGTTCCTTCCAGATTCAATTTCGTACTGAACAGACCCGTCTCATCCGTCATTCCCGCGAAGGCGGGAATCCAGGTCACCTCTCCTATGCGTGCCATCGGCGATCAACGCCTGCAGGCCCGTTGCAAACGACGCCGCAGTGCTCATCGAACAGATCGTTCCATTCCGGGTTCATCTGCTCGATGGGTCTCAGCTTCCATGCCCGATTCCACTTCTTCAACTGCTTCTCGCGTTGGATCGCCTGAGCCATCGTCTCGTGCATTTCGTAGTAGACGAGGCGATGAACTCCGTACCGCTTCGTAAAGCCTTCGATCAGGTCTTGTTTGTGTAAAGCGACACGATTTTGCAACGAACTCGTCACGCCAATATAGAGTGTGCCGTTACGTCCGCTCGCGAGGATATAGACACCGGGCCTCATCTGGATACATCACGAGCTTTCTAAGCACACTCGAGTTGATACGTGACCTGGATCCCCGCCTACGCGGGGATGACGGTGTTGAAGTGCAATTGCAAAATCATCACTCCGCCGCGGCTCGCTTCGGGGCTGGTTGTGTGGCTTCCCTGATGGCGGCGAGTTCGTCCTCGCTGTAGCCGAGCACGTCGCGCAGGATTTCCTCGGTGTGCTCGCCGAGCAGCGGTGAGCGTTTCACCTCGGCCGGGCTTGCCGAGAGCTTGATCGGGTTGCCAACCGATAGATACTTGCCGCGGGTCGGATGGTCGACCTCGACCACTGTACCTGTGGCTCGCAAAGACCGATCCTCGGCCAATTCCTTCATGGACAGGATCGGGCCGCAGGGAATGTCGTAATTGTTCAGGATTTCCATGGCCTCGAACTTCGTCTTGGTCATGGTCCACTGCTCGATGCGGTCGAACACCTGCTTCAGCCGCGGCAGGCGCGCCTTGGGCGTCGCGAAGTCCGGGTGTGTCTTCCAGTCGGGCTCGCCGATCACGTCGCAGATCTTCTCCCAGACGGGCGCCTGCGTGATGAAATAGATGTAGGCGTTGGGGTCCGTCTCCCAGCCCTTGCACTTCAGGATCCAGCCCGGCTGGCCACCGCCCGAGGCATTGCCCGAACGTGGCACGGCCTCACCGAACTCCTTGCCTTCGCTGAACTGCGGGTACTCCGTGAGCGGCCCGTGTGCGAGCCGCTGCTGGTCACGCAGTTTCACGCGGCAGAGGTTCAACACGCCGTCCTGCATGGCGCAGGTGACGCGCTGGCCGCGGCCCGAGTGCGTCCGGTGGTAAAGGGCGGTGACGATGCCGAGCGCCAGATGCAGACCGGTGCCGCTGTCGCCGATCTGCGCGCCGGTGACGAGCGGTGGCCCGTCGTCGAAGCCGGTGGTCGACGCGGCGCCGCCGGTGCACTGGGCGACGTTCTCATAGACCTTGCACTCCTCGTAGGGCCCTGGGCCGAAGCCTTTGATCGAGGCGTAGATCATGCGCGGGTTGATCTCCTGGATGCGCTCCCAGGAAAAGCCCATGCGATCCAGCACGCCCGGCGCGAAGTTCTCGACCAGCACGTCGCAGGTCTTGATGAGGCGCTCCAGCACCTCCTTGCCTTTGGGGTGCTTCGTATCCAGCGTGATCGAACGCTTGTTGTGGTTCAGCATCGTGAAATAGAGGCTGTCCGCGTTGGGCACGTCCTGAAGCTGCCCGCGCGTGATGTCGCCGATACCCGGCCGCTCCACCTTGATCACGTCGGCGCCGAACCAGGCCAGAAGCTGCGTGCAGGTCGGGCCGGACTGCACGTGCGTGAAATCGAGAATCCGAACGCCTTCGAGGGCTTTCATTGCTGGTTCCTCCCTCACTTCTTTTTCAGAACGCTTTGCGGGTTGAGATTGCCGATGCGGCCGCTTTCGCTGCCGGCGGCGGGATCGATCACGGCATTGATGAGAGTCGGCTTGCCGGAGTCCAGTGCCGCATCGACGGCGCGCTTCAGCTCGTCGGGTGTCGTCACATTCGCGCCGGCACCGCCGAAGGCTTCCATCATCATGTCGTAGCGTGCGTCCTTGACGAACACGGTGGTCGCCGGATCAGAGCCCGATGGATTGACGTCAGTACCGCGGTAGATGCCGTTGTTGTTGAAGACGACGATGCAGACCGGCAGCTGATACCGGCAGATCGTTTCGACCTCCATGCCGGAGAAACCGAACGCGCTGTCGCCGACCACTGCCAGCACCGGATGCCTGGTCTCGATGCTTGCCGCGATGGCAAAGCCCATGCCGATGCCCATCACGCCCCAGGTGCCCACATCGAGGCGCTTGCGCGGCTTGTAGATGTCGATCACACCGCGCGCGAGGTCGAGGGTGTTGGCGCCCTCGTTGACGAGAATCGTGTCCGGCCGCTCCCTGATGACGTTGCGCAGCGCGCCGAGCGCCCCGTGGAAGTCCATCGGCGCCGTGTTCTTCATGAGCCGCGGCGCCATCTTGGCGATGTTTTCTTCCTTCTTGGTCTTGACGGCGCTCACCCAGTCCGCAGGCGGAGCGGCCCAGTCGCTGCCCATGCCGTCGACCAGAGCGGACACGCAGGAGCCGATGTCGCCGACCAGCGGAGCGGCGATTTCGACGTTGGAGTCCATCTCCCTGGGCTCGATATCGATCTGGATGAACCTCTTCGGCGCATTGCCCCAGGTCTTGCCCTTGCCATGCGACAGGAGCCAGTTGAGCCGCGCGCCGACCAGCAGGACGACGTCCGATTCCTTCAGCACCAGCGAGCGTGCCGCGCCGGCGCATTGGGGGTGCGTGTCGGGCAAGAGGCCCTTGGCCATGCTCATCGGCAGGAACGGAATACCGCTCTTCTCGACGAGGTTGCGGATGTCGTCATCGGCCTGGGCATAGGCTGCACCCTTGCCGAGAATGATGAGAGGACGCTTGGCGTCCTTGAGAACATCCAGCGCGCGTTTGACCGCATCCGGAGCGGGGATCTGTGCTGGCGCCGGGTCGATCACCTTCACAAGCGACTTCTTGCCCGCCTCCGCATCCATCACCTGGGAGAGCAGCTTGGCCGGCAGGTCGAGGTAAACCCCGCCCGGGCGTCCGGAAACCGCCGCGCGGATCGCACGCGCCACGCCGATGCCGATGTCCTGCGCGTGCAGGATGCGGAAGGCGGCCTTGCAGAGCGGCTTGGCGATGGCGAGCTGATCCATCTCCTCATAATCGCCCTGCTGCAGGTCGACGATCTCGCGCTCGGACGAGCCGGAGATGAGGATCATCGGGAAGCAGTTGGTCGTGGCGTTCGCAAGCGCCGTCAGACCATTGAGGAAGCCTGGTGCCGACACGGTGAGGCAGACACCTGGCGTCTTCGTCAGGAATCCGGCAATCGCTGCGGCATTGCCCGCGTTCTGCTCGTGCCGGAACGAGACTACGCGGATGCCGGCTGCCTGCGCCATGCGGCCCAGGTCCGTTATGGGGATGCCGGGCACACCATAGATGGTGTTGATGCCATTGAGTTTGAGAGCATCGATGACGAGATGGAAGCCGTCCGTCAGCTCCTGCTCCTCTGCAGCTTGAGCATCGATGGTTTGCGCCGTTGCCGACATATCACTCCTTCCTCAGATTATCTTGCCGCTAGTCGAGATCGACATAGCGTTCGACGTGGTCCCGAAGTCTCAACGTGTGCTCACGCACCAGCCGCTCGGCGCGCTCCGTATCGCGCGCCTCGAGCGCAGCGACGATCTCCTTGTGATCGACGACCGAACGCCGTGCGCGATCCTGCTCGAAGATGGTCCGCTGCCGGATGGCGCGGACGTGAAAGAAGAGCTTGTTGGTGAGCTCGCGGATGAGCTCGCACTTTCCCAATCCGATGATCGCCTGGTGGAAGCGGATGTTGGCATCCGAGTACTCGCCCATCTTGCGGGCGACCTCGTCAGTGGAGAAGGCATCGATCAGGTCGTGCAGGCCCGCGATCTCTTTATCGGTGGCCTCCTTGGTTGCCAGCCGCGCAGCCATGCTCTCGAGGGCGGCCCAGACCGTGATCATCTCCAGGATCTCGGCCTTGGTCTTACGGACGATGTAGATGCCGCGCCGGGCAACGATGCGGACCAGCCCCTCCTGGTCTAGCTGTGCAAGTGCTTCCCTCAGCGGCGTACGGCTCACCCCGAATTGCGCAGAAAGCTGGCGTTCGTCGAGACGCAGCTCGGCGTTGCTGTCATAGATGTTCATGTTGAGAATCGCCGCTTTCAGCGCCTCATAGGCCCTGGTCTTGAGGCTTTGCGCCTCTCCGAGCGGCGTTATCCTGATTTGCGTGTTGGCCATCCGAACGCCTGACTTGGGTGGAACGGTCTCCACCAGGGCGCAATGCGCTTCTGATCAAGGGTCTGGTATACCATACACCAGAGAGCCTCCGGCCGGCAAGGCACTATGCGCATCTGTGGAAGTCCTGGCGAGCAAGCAAGCTAACGTTTTTACACGGATCGCCTGCCATGAGAAGAGTGCAGATCTGAACCTGGAATCCGGCATTGCGCGGCGATCAGTTACCGGTATATGGTATACCAGCGTCGCTGTGAGACCCGATTTTCCCAGCGGGGCAAGCAGGGCTCCAAGAACCCTGGTTGGAAGTGTCAGAGAGGAAATCGTCCGTTGGAAGAAATCGCCTCGCTTATGCAGGGGTTCGCCGTCGTTCTGACGCCGTTCAACCTGCTCTTGATGCTCGTCGGCATCCTTCTTGGCGTGATCATCGGCGTTCTGCCGGGCCTTGGTGGCGCCAATGGCGTTGCGATCCTCCTTCCCCTCACATTCGCGATGCCGCCGACATCGGCGATCATCATGCTGAGCTGCATTTACTGGGGGGCACTTTTCGGGGGCGCAATCACATCGATCCTTTTCAATATCCCTGGCGAGCCATGGTCCGTCGCCACGACTTTCGACGGGCATCCGATGGCGCAAAAGGGAAAAGCCGATGAGGCTTTGACGGCGGCATTCACGTCGTCGTTCGTCGGTGCCATCGTTGCGGTGATCGTCATCACCTTTCTCGCACCACTGGTCGCCAGTTTTGCACTGCGATTTGGCCCGGCCGAATTCTTTGCGGTCCAGTTCCTGACCTTCGCGAGCTTCATCGGCATGGGCAGGGGCTCGCCGTTCAAGACACTCGCCTCGATGTCCCTCGGTTTCGCGTTGGCGGCGGTGGGGCTGGACAACGTCACCGGGCAGCTGCGGATGACGTTTGGTTTCGAATCGCTGCTCAACGGGTTCGTGTTCCTGGTGGCAGTCATTGGCCTGTTCGGCATCGGTGAAATCCTGTCCTCCATGGAGGAGGGGCTCAGCTTCTCCGGTGCGCAGGCCAAGATTCGGATGGATGCCGTCCTGCAAACCTGGAAGCAACTTCCGAAGTACTGGTTCACGTTCGTACGCAGCTGCGTCATCGGCTGCTGGATGGGCATCACGCCAGGCGGTGCGACGCCCGCATCGTTCATGAGCTATGGGCTTGCGAAACAGTTCTCGAAAAACGGAAAGAATTTCGGGAAGGGCGATATCGAAGGCGTCGTGGCTCCCGAAACGGCGGCTCACGCCGCCGGCACCAGCGCACTGCTTCCGATGCTGACGCTTGGCATCCCTGGCTCGCCAACCGCAGCGGTGCTTCTCGGCGGCCTCATGATCTGGGGTCTCCAGCCGGGGCCGATGCTGTTCGTCGAGCAGCCGGACTTCGTGTGGGGCCTGATCGCCTCCATGTATCTCGGCAACGTCGTAGGGCTCATGATCATTCTGACGTGCGTGCCCTTGTTCGCTGCGATCCTGCGAATTCCGTTCTCCATCATCGCGCCCGTCATCCTGGTCATCTGTGCTGTTGGCGCCTACACGGTGAACAACTCCATTTTCGACGTATGGATGATGGTCGTGTTCGGGATGGTAGGGTACGCTTTCGTGAAGCTCGGATATCCGCTGCCGCCGCTCGTGCTGGCGCTGGTGCTCGGCGACATGGCCGAGGGCTCGTTCCGGCAGGCCATGCTTCTCAGCCAGGGAGACGTGTCGATATTCTTCTCCAACTGGCTTGTCAGCAGCATCATGGCCTTGGGCCTTGTCCTGCTGTTCTGGCCCGCGATCAGGATGCTGATTGCCTACGCCAAGCCCAAGCCGCAGCACGCATGAGAATTGCCGGCAAGGCGAATGTGCCTTGCCGGATGAACCTTTCGGGTTCCAAGAAGAAAAAAATCAATCAGAGGAAACGATAAGGAGTGTGAAATGCTCAAACTCAGTAAAGCGCTGGTAACCGTTGCAGGTGGTCTGGCAGCTGCGGTCGCTATGGCCGCCACGCCAGCTTCGGCTTGGGAGCCGACCAAGGCCGTCACCTTCGTCATTCCTGCGGGAACGGGCGGTGGCGCCGATCAGATGGCCAGGTTCATCCAGGGTGTCGTCAGCAAGCACAAGCTGATGGAGCAGCCGATCGTGGTCATCAACAAGTCGGGTGGCGCCGGTGCGGAGGGTTTTCTGGAGGTCAAGAACAGCAAGGGTGATCCACACAAGATCATCATCACCCTGTCGAACCTGTTCACGACGCCGCTGAGCACGGGGACACCTTTCAGCTGGAAGGACCTGACCCCCGTTGCGATGCTGGCGCTGGACCAGTTCATCCTTTGGGTTCCTGCTGACGCGCCATACAACACGGCCAAGGAATACATCCAGGCTGTGAAAGATGGCTCCGACAGGCAGTACAAGATGGGTGGCACCGGCTCCAAGCAGGAGGATCAGATCATCACCGTGGCCATCGAGCGGGAGACGGGGGGCAAGAAGTTCACCTATGTTCCGTTCCAGGGCGGCGGCAAGGTCGCTGTCCAGCTGGTCGGCAAGCACATCGATTCGTCGGTCAACAATCCGATCGAGGCTGTCCAGCACTGGAAGTCGGGAGCTTTGAAGCCGCTTTGCATTTTCGACAACGAGCGGTCGACTTACACGGAGAAGGTGACGAAGGACAAGGCGTGGAGCGATATCCCGACCTGCACGGAAGCGGGTGTTCCCGTCGAGTACCAGATGCTGCGCGGCATCTTCATGCCGAGTGGCGTTAGCGAGGAGCAGGTAAAGTTCTATGTCGACCTGTTCGCGAAGATCAGGGAAACCGAAGACTGGCAGAACTTCATGAACAACGGCGCCTTCAATCAGACCTCGATGAGTGGCGACGAATTCAAGAAGTGGGTGGAGAATGCCGAGAAGGTCCACTACGACCTGATGAAAGAGGCGGGCTTCCTCGCCGCCGGCAAGTGATGACCTGAGGCAGACCGGCCTTTGCCGGTTTGCCTTTTCTGCTCTCTACATTCCAAGGAAATACCGCAATGCACGGCAACGACAGTTCCGGCGACGAGCCGAGTCTCGTATCGAACAGGACGATGGACATCGTCGTCGCGCTGCTGCTTCTGCTCGTCAGCGCGATCGTCATTTACGACAGTGTACGCCTCGGGTTCGATTGGCGAGAAAGCGAAGGGCCGGCGTCCGGGTATTTTCCTTTCTACATCGCGGTTATTCTGGCGTTCGCCAGTGTCATGAATTTGCTGCGGGCTGTGATGGCGCGCGGCGGTGCAGGCAGCGAATCGTTCGTTTCGAAGCCGGCATTCATGCGCGTTCTCGCGGTGCTGATCCCGTCATTCGTCTTCGTGGCAGTGATCCAGTTTCTCGGGCTTTACGTCGCCGCTGCGATTTTCATCACCGCCTTCATGCTGATCCTTGGGCGCGAGTCGATTTTGAGGGCGCTCGTGGTCGGCTTCTCAATTCCGATCGTCCTGTTCGTTCTTTTCGAGATCTGGTTCCTGGTGCCTTTGCCAAAAGGTCCTGTCGAGAACTTCTTTGGGTACTGACCCTCGCTGCGCGATGCGCCGCTCAACGGGAGGCGAGAGCCTCCCGTATCTGTTCATCCAGCTGAAGTCGCCCGATATTGGCCGGGTACGCGCTGCGGCAACGACCGCGGTACGCCATCATTGCCCTTCCTGCGAAACTGACGTTTGACTTTCTGGCGGGCATTGTCCCGAGGGTTCCCTTACCCAGCCCTTCTCCTGGCCCGAGGCGTCGACCGCCAAGAAGCCTGATATCCAATCAGCGGTCCGCTGAGCGGTAGTATTGGCGAGCAGGTACGGGAGCAGACCCGCAGCCAATGGACGACGAATGTCTCAAGCTGGGCCTTGCTGTTCAGTCCCGGATAGAGATGGAACCAGCGCAGACGACTCCCCATCGCTTCGGGAGGGCTATGGGACAGGGAGACCGGACTGGAAAGCCGACCAGAGCTCCTTGCAGTGAAGCTCTGGTCGGCGGATCGGTCGTGCCGGTCCCAGGATCACGGCAGCCGTTGCGTGATCCCGGGCGCAGAAGCCCGGGATTTGGCTGCGATTCTTCGAGCCACGCCTCAAGCGTGGCCGATTTTCCGGCCTGAGCGGCGCGTGATGATCCAGCCAGTCAGAACGACTGCCAGGGCGCCGATAACCTCCATGCCGCGCGAGATCGCCTTCGGAGTAATCTGCAGGCTTTGCGCGAGACTCTCGACGGCGGGCCGCAGGACAGGTTCCGTTGCGATCAACTCGCCGGCGATCCAACCGAGCAGAGCTGCACCGCCCCAGACCAGAATCGGGAACCGGGTCAGCAGCGTCATGATCAGCGTCGATCCGGCCACAACCAGCGGAATGCTGAGCGCCAGGCCGAAGATGATGAGATAGGTGTTGCCTCCGGCAGCAGCCGCGATCGCCAGCATGTTGTCGAGGCTCATGACCAGGTCGGCGATGGCGACGATCCGGACCGCCTCGAACAGGCTCGTGCCGCTCTTGACGCCGTCTTCGTGGCCTTCCTCGGAGGTGAGCAACTTGATGGCGATCCAGAACAGGAGGAATCCGCCAATCAGCTTCAGCCACTGCACCTCGAGCAGGTACTGGATGATAACGGTGAAAAATATGCGGAGAAGGACGGCGACGCCGGCTCCCAGAATTATGCCGGCCATCCGCTGCCGCGGGGGCAGCGATCGGCACGCCAGCGCAATGACCACTGCGTTGTCACCGGCAAGAACGATGTCGATGCCGATAATACGCAGAATGTTGATGACGGTCGTGGTGTCGAGACCTATCAGCTCCTGGAGGTAGCTTGCAAACTGGTCACTGATCGCGGCTGCCGCAACTAGCAATTCCATTCCATTCTCCTGTCGGCGCAAACCGGTTCTCGCGCCAGCTCTTCAGGAACGCGCTGGCTTCGATGCTTCGCGTGCGATCGGGGAGCGCAGCCTCTCTCAGCATGATCCCTGTCCGATTGTCGAGCGGAGTGTGCAAGCAGCACCTTCTGATGGCAACGGATCCGGCTGCCCCTCGGCAATGCGGACCTGGCGATGTTTCCCCCAGTCGGCAACAGCGGATGCAAATCCAATGTCGCACGCTCGACATCATCGCGCAATTGGCATATTGTATTTGGTATGCCACACGTGCGGCGCATGTTGTCCGGCATAGGCTCGCGACGCGAACGGAATGAGAAGGGCAGCTCATTCTTGCTGCAATTCACCGGCCGTTCGAAGCGAAATAATGAGAAGCGACGAACCGGCTGTCATTGGGCCGGCTGACAATAGGCCGGGGGCTGCAGGAGGACCGCTCGATGAACCTGCACGAGTTCCAGGCCAAGGAGCTTCTGGCCCAGTTCGGCGTCCCAATCCCGCGCGGCAGAATCGCCGCGAGCCCGCCGGAGGCAGCTTCGGTGGCGCGACGCCTGGGGTTGGAACAGTGCGTGGTCAAGGCACAGGTACACGCCGGCGATCGTGCGGCCAACGGCGGAATCCGGTTCGCATCAGGTCCCGACGAAGCGGGCAAAATGGCTGCTGAGCTCATCGGCCGTCCGCTGATCACGGCACAAACCGGCCCAGCCGGACAGCAGGTGCGCTGGGTCTATCTGGAGGAAGCTGTTGCGTTCGAGCGCAATTTCTACGTGGCCGTCATCGTCGACAGGGCTACGGGCGGGGTGGTCCTGACCATCCACGATCGCGAGGCCGGCCCGCGCTCCGGCACCACCGTTCGCCTCGAGATCTCTGGCGAGGACGTCAGCGGGGATTTCGAGAAAGCTGCTGCGGCCTTCGGGCTCGCCCCATCGAGCGCGTCGCTTCTGGCAAAGCGGCTGTCGCAGATCGCGGAGGCGGCGGTGGCGCTCGATGCCATGCTGGTTGAGATCAGCCCTCTCGCTCTCACCCAAGCCGGCGACCTCGTCGCCCTCGATGCCAAAGTGAACGTGGACGACAACGCCCTTTTCCGCCATCCGGATCTCATTGCGCTGCGCGAGGTGAGCGAGGCGGAGGACGGCGATCCGGCCGCTCTCGCCGCCGACCGCCATCAGATCAACTATCTGCGGCTCGGCGGCGACATCGGGGTCGTCGTCAACGGAGCAGGTCTGGCTTTGGCGACCCTCGATCTCCTGCGCGAGGCGGGCGGAGAACCGGCCAACTTCATGGATATCCGCACCACGGCGACGAGCCTCGACATTGCCTATGCCTTCGAGCTGATCGCCGCCAACCCGCGGGTCCGCGCCGTGCTCGTCAATGTGCACGGCGGCGGCATGCAGCGGTGCGACACGATCGCCGACGGCATCGGCATCGCCGTGCGCAGGACTGGGTGCGCAGCTCCCATCGTCGTGCGCCTCGCCGGCAACAACGCCGAATTCGCGGCAAGCCGGCTCAAGAGCTACGGCGTGCCCGTCATCGGGACGGGCGACATGTGGGAGGCGGCGAGCATGGCCGTAGAACTCGCAACGCGGAAGGCAGCGTGATGGCCGTCCTCGCAAAACGTGCAACGCGCGTCATCTGTCAGGGCCTGACCGGTCGGGCCGCGACCTATCACATCGGCCGCATGGTGGCCTATGGCATGCGGCTCGTCGGTGGGGTAACACCCGGCAAGGGCGGGCAGCGGTATCTCGATGTGCCGGTGTTCGATACGGTGGCTGAGGCGATCGCTGAAACCGGCGCAACCGCGAGCCTCGTTTTCGTGCCGCCGGCCAATGCCGCCGATGCCATGATCGAGGCTATCGATGCCGGTGTCGAGCTGGTCGTCTGCGTGACGGAGCGTGTGCCCGTCATGGACATGGTTCGGGTGCGCCAGAGGCTCGCCGGCTCCCGCACGCGGCTGGTCGGGCCGAACTCGCAAGGCATTCTGGTGCCCGGTGAGACGCAGCTCGGTGTGATGACGACCATCAATGCGCGGCGTGGTCCGGTCGGCATTGCCTCGCGCTCGGCCTCCTTGACGAGCGAGGTCGTGGCGCAAACGACAGCCGCAGGGCTTGGGCAATCGACAACCATCGGAGTGGGTGGGGATCCCGTCCACGGCCTGGGACTTGCCGATTGCGCCCGCCTTTTTCTCGACGATCCCGCTACCGAGGGTATCATCCTGATCGGCGAGATCGGAGGAAGCGACGAAGAGGAGGCGGCCGCGTTGATCAGGCAGCTCAAGCCTGACAAGCCGATCGTCGCCCTCGTCGTGGGCCGGAACGCACCGCAACAGCAGCGCATGGGGCATGCCGGTGCGCTGGCGGCTGGCCAAACAGGTGGTGCAGAGGCCAAGATAGAGGCATTGCGGGAGGCTGGCGTGACGATCGCACCACGCGCCGACCTGGTGGGTATGACGATGCGGCAAGTTTTGGTGGGCTGAAACGATGAACGATATGAGCAATTCGGGGCCGCGCGGCGGTGGAGGCAGAGGCCGGTCGATGCATCCCGGCTCCGGCCGGCGCAAGGCGCCGCTGTTCCCGAAGGGCCGCGTGCTGCGCCAGGAGGAGGTCGAGGCCGTACGGGAGTTGGTCGGCTCGGGCCCCTATGAGCGCGCGCTGCTCATCGAGTACCTGCACAAGATCCAGGACGCGGAGCACTGCCTGCCCGCCAGCCATCTGCACGGCCTCGCCGAACTGATGCGCATTCCGATGGCGGAGGTCTACGAGGTCGCGACCTTCTACGCGCACTTCGACGTGGTCAACGATGGTGAACCCCGGCCGCCGGCGATTACAGTGCGAGTCTGCGATAGTCTTTCCTGCATGATGGCCGGAGCCGAAACGCTTCTGCAGGCATTGCAGCAGGAGAACCCGCCGAATGTCCGCGTGGTGCGCGCCCCGTGCATGGGCTCCTGCGATACGGCGCCAGCCGTCGAGGTGGGGCATAAGCACCTCGATCACGCCACGCCGGCGAAGGTCCTGGCTGCGGTGGCATCCGGCGACACGCATCCGGATATTCCGGCCCATCAGGATTTCGAGGCCTACCGCGCCAACGGCGGCTACAAGCTCCTCGAATCCTGCCTTTCCGGCGAGCGCACAGTCGAGGATGTGATCGCGGCGCTCTCGGATGGCGGCTTGCGCGGCCTCGGCGGCGCAGGCTTTCCTACGGGGCGGAAGTGGAGCCTCGTGCGCGCGGAGAAGGCGCCGCGCCTCATGGCCGTGAACGGCGACGAAGGTGAGCCGGGCACGTTCAAGGACCGGCATTACCTGGAGCGCCGGCCGCATCAGTTCCTGGAAGGCATGTTGATCGGCGCCTGGGCCGTAGAGGCCGCCGAGGTCTTCATCTACATGCGCGACGAGTATCCGGCGGTGCTGGAAATTTTGCGTCGCGAGGTGCCGAAGCTCGAAGCCGCGGGCCTGACGCGCCACACGAAGGTGCACATCCGCCGTGGCGCTGGCGCTTACATCTGCGGCGAAGAAAGCGCCATGATCGAGTCGATCGAGGGCAAGCGCGGGCTGCCGCGGCACCGGCCGCCTTATGTGGCCCAAGTCGGCATTTTCGGCCGGCCGACGCTCGTCAACAATGTCGAGACGCTTTACTGGGTGCCGGAGATCCTGGCCAAAGGCGCCGAGTGGTTCGCGTCTCAGGGCAAGAATGGCGCGAAGGGCTTCCGCTCCTACTCGGTTTCCGGGCGCGTGAAGACTCCCGGCGTGGTGCTGGCGCCCGCAGGCTCGACTGCGCGCGACCTGATCGAGCTCTGCGGTGGCATGGCCGATGGGCACGCGTTCAAGGGGTATCTGCCGGGCGGCGCGTCTGGCGGCATTCTGCCAGCATCGATGGCCGATATCCCGCTCGATTTCGGCCAGCTCGAAAAGCACGGCTGCTTTGTCGGGAGCCACGCCGTCGTCATCCTGTCGGACAAGGACGACATGAAGGCAGTGGTGCTGAACCTCATGAAGTTCTTCGAGGATGAGAGCTGCGGCCAGTGCACGCCATGCCGTAACGGCACGGAAAAGGCGGTGAAGCTGATGTCCGAACCGCACTGGGACAAGGAGCTGCTGGGTGACCTTGCACAGGTCATGGCGGATGCCTCGATCTGCGGACTCGGTCAGGCCGCACCTAACCCGCTGCGGTCGGTCTTCAAGTTCTTTCCGGAGGATCTCCGATGACGGCTCCCCGCGCCGTGCCGACGGTGCAGGTCGACAACGAGCGGGTACGCGTCACCGAGTGGCGCTTCGCCCCTGGCGCGGAGACGGGATTCCACGTGCACGAAATGGATTACGTGGTGGTGCCCTCGGCGGATGGACGGCTGAAGCTGGTCTCCCCGGAAGGGGAGGAGACCCACGCCGACCTGAAGCAGAGCGTGTCCTACTTCCGCAAGGCCGGCGTGCATCATAACGTCATCAACGCGAGCGAGGGCGAGTACGCGTTCGTCGAGATCGAGCTGAAAGGGTGATGTCGATGAAAGGACGGCTGGCAGCAATCGGATTGGGCGCGACGCTGGCGTTCGCCGGGTTGGCTGCCGCTTCCGATTCGGCCCAGCACGCGCATTCGCACGGCCATCGGTCAGCCCAGGCTCAGCCCTACGCCGGCCAGCAGAACCGCGCAATCACGAGCTTCTCGGATGACGAGATCAGTGGGTTGCGCGACGGACGAGGACTAGGGTTCGCCAAGCCCGCCGAGCTCAATGGCTATCCCGGCCCGCTGCACGTGCTGGAGCTGGCAGCCGAACTCGGACTGACGGATCAGCAGCGGGAGACCGTCGAGGCGATCTTCGCCCGTATGAAGCAGGCGGCCCAGGCCACGGGGGCGCGTTATCTTGAGGCCGAGAGCGCCGTCGACGCTGCGTTCCGCGCCGGCAGTGCATCTCCTCAACGCATCGCTGAACTCGTCAGACAGGCTGACCAGGCCAGGGCAGAGGTGCGGCTGGCGCACCTCCAGGCACATATCGAAACCGCTCCTCTGCTCACCGCCGACCAGCGCAGGCGCTACGCGGAGCTGCGCGGGTATGCCGATCGGCACGGCGGCCAAGGTCACCACCGTCAGCACAGGCATTGAGAAGCGGACGCAGTGATTTCCTCCCTGACCATATCAGCCAGCACGCATCCGGAAGGTTCGCGCCGTCTCGGGCCACAGCTCCTTGAGCTCGGCCGGGAGCTGGTCGATCACGTCCGCAATCTCGCCGGGATCGAGGTGGTGAGCGAGCAGCGCAAAGACATCGCGGACGGCCGGCTCCGGCGGAATCTGGTGCGGCAGCAGTCGTATCGTGATCTGGTCGAGGAACTTCTGTTTGGTGCGGATCTTTTCTGGTGCATGCGACGGCCGCAAGCCTTCGTAGTAGATACCGCGTATGATCAGCGGAAGCTGCTGGCCGAGATCGACGGCTTCGGCCAACGTCAGCCGGTCGCGAAGCTGGTGAAGCACGGCGCGAAGCACGGCATAGGCCTCGGCTTCGCTCGCCAGTCCGCCATTATCGCGCAGCTCTTTCAGCCATTCCTGCGTCTGCTGCACGGCGTGGGCTATGCTGGATGGAACTGTCATCGTCATCACTCCCTGGGGCATATCCCGGGCAAGATCGTCGGACGCGCCGGGCGCGTCGTGAATGCGCCAGATCAATCAGGCGCCAGGGCAGAACGCACGAACAGCGGCACAGGTTGGGCCAGGGGTTGAATATGACCGAGAAGATCACGTTCGAGCTCGACGGCAAGCTCGTCGAAGCCAACGAGGGCGAAACCATCTGGCAGGTCGCGCAGCGGCACGGCACGACCATTCCGCACCTGTGCTGGAACCCGGCGCCCGGCTACCGCGCCGACGGCAACTGCCGGGCCTGCATGGTGGAGGTCGAGGGCGAGCGCGTGCTTGCCGCCTCCTGCATCCGCAAACCGGCTCCGGGCATGAAGGTGAAGACGGCGACCGAGCGCGCCCGCAAGAGCCGCGAGATGGTGTTCGAGCTGTTCATCGCCGACCAGCCGCAGAAAGAGGAGAGCCACGACCCGGCATCCAAATTCTGGAACTGGGTCGAGGCAATGGGCGTATCCACGACGAGCCGCTATCCGTGCTCGGATATGCCGGCGCCCGACAGCTCCCACGCAGCGATCGCAGTCAATCTCGACGCCTGCATCAAGTGCGGCCTGTGCGTGCGCGCCTGCCGCGAGGTGCAGATGAACGACGTCATCGGCATGGGCTATCGCGGCTTCGACTCCAAGCCGGTGTTCGACTTCGACAAGGGCATGGGCGAGTCGACCTGCGTTGCCTGCGGCGAGTGCGTGCAAGCCTGCCCGACCGGCGCGCTGATGGAGGCCAACCTGCTCGATGCAGCGGGCAAGCGCGTTGCGTTCGAGGAGAAGTCGGTCGATTCAGTGTGCCCGTATTGCGGCGTCGGCTGCCAGACCAAGGTGCACGTCAAGGGCGACCGGATCCTCTACATAGACGGCCGCGACGGCCCGGCCAACAACAACCGCCTGTGCGTGAAGGGCCGTTTCGGTTTCGACTACATTCACCACCCCGACCGCCTGACGAAGCCGCTGATCCGGCGTGATGATGCGCCCAAGCGGGGTGATATCGTCGTAGATTCGAAGAACCCATGGGATGTGTTCCGGGAGGCCACCTGGGAGGAGGCGCTGGAGAAGGCGGCGGCAGGCTTCCGCCGCATCATCGATCGCGACGGCGGCAAGGCGCTTGCGGGCTTCGGCTCGGCGAAGGGCTCGAATGAAGAGGCCTACCTCTTCCAAAAGCTCGTGCGGCAGGGCTTCGGCACCAACAACGTCGACCACTGCACGCGGCTGTGCCACGCCTCGTCCGTGGCCGCGCTGATGGAGGGGCTCAACTCGGGCGCTGTCACCGCGCCGTTCACGGCGGCAAAGGACGCCGATTGCATCATCGTCATCGGCGCGCGGCCGGCGGAGAACCATCCGGTTGCTGCAACTTATCTCAAGAACGCAGCCAAGCGCGGCGCCAAGCTGATCGTCATGGACCCGCGCGGCCAGAATCAGGGCATCGCGCGGTATGCCAGCCACGTGCTCCAGTTCAAGCCGGGCCGCGACGTGGCGCTGCTCAACGCCATGCTCAACGTGATCATCACGGAGGGGCTGGCGGACGTTCAGTACGTGCAGGCGCACGCCGACGGGTTCGAGGACCTGAAGGCAAAAATCGTGGAGTTCACGCCGGAGCGGATGGAGCCCGTGTGCGGCATCCCGGCGGCGACGATCCGCGAGGTGGCGCGGCTCTATGCGCGTTCCGAGCGCTCGATCATCTTCTGGGGCATGGGCGTTTCGCAGCACACTCACGGAACGGACAATGCCCGCTGCCTCATCGCGCTGGCACTTACCACGGGCCAGATCGGCCGGCCGGGAACGGGTCTGCATCCTCTCCGTGGGCAGAACAACGTGCAAGGCGCGTCAGACGCCGGCCTCATCCCGATGGTGTTCCCGGACTACAAGTCCGTGGAAGACGCCACGATCCGCGGGATGTACGAGGAGCTGTGGGGCCGTTCACTCGATCCGAAGCGCGGGCTCACCGTCGTCGAGATCATGCACGCGATCCACGAGGATGAGATCAAGGGCATGTACGTCATGGGCGAGAACCCGGCGATGTCCGACCCCGATGTGGCCCATGCGCGCGAGGCTCTCGCCCATCTTGAGCATCTCGTCGTGCAGGACATCTTCCTGACCGAGACGGCATGGCATGCCGACGTCGTCCTGCCTGCATCTGCGCATGCCGAGAAGTGGGGCACGTTCACGAACACGAACCGGCAAGTGCAGATCGGCCGTCCGGTCGTCAACCCTCCCGGTGAGGCGCGGCAGGATTGGCAGCTCATCCAGGAGATCGCGCACCGGATCGGGCTCAACTGGAATTACCAGGATGTGTCCGAGGTGTTCACGGAGATGGCGAGCGTGATGCCGTCGCTCAAGAACATTACCTGGGAGCGGCTGCTCCGCGAGGATGCCGTCACCTATCCGTGCGATGCGCCGGACAAGCCCGGCAACGAGATCATCTTCGCCAATTCGTTCCCGACCGCTACGGGGCGCGCCAGGATCGTGCCGGCCGATCTCGTGCCGCCTGACGAGTTGCCGGATGAGGAGTATCCGCTCGTTCTCACGACTGGCCGGCTGCTCGAGCATTGGCACACGGGCGCCATGACCCGTCGCGCGAGCAACCTCGATGCGCTGGAGCCCGAGGCGATCGCAGGCCTGAACCCCAGAGAGATGGACCGTCTCGGCCTGCGCCCGGGCGAGTTCATCGAAGTGTCGACTCGCCGTGGCAAGGTGGTTCTCAAGGCACGTGCCGATCGCGATGTGGCGGAAGGGATGGTGTTCATCCCGTTCTGCTTCACGGAAGCCGCAGCGAACCTGCTCACAAACCCGCAGCTCGATCCCTTCGGCAAAATTCCGGAATTCAAGTTCTGCGCGGCCCGGGTCGAGGCGGTTAAGGAGTCGGCCCAGGCAGCGGAGTAGTGGATCAGCGCTCGCGCGTGACTCGCCCCGGGTAGCTGAGATCGCCGGATGCAGTCTTGTGCACGCCGACGACGCAGAGGAACGGGGTTCCTTGCTCCTCAGGATGGACCTGCAGCTCGGCGGTGACCGCGTCGAAGGCAACGCCTTCGGCGCCCTCGACCGGGACCGTCAGACGGACTCTGCTGCCGTCGAGAATCGGGCTCATGCCGGGACTGTCGAGGGCGATCGGCAGCATCGGGGCTGTCGCCGGGAGCACGTCCTGACCGGGAGAAATGTCGCGGACCTTGAGCCCGCCGGCACACGCCTCGTCCTCACCGAGGACGACCCAGTGCGCGTGCCAATCGGCTCCATCGTTGTCCAGGATGCCATCCGCGTTCTCGTCGAATAGCGGCGTATCGTCGAAATCCGGATGAGCCGTGACGGCCAGCGCCAAGATGCCGGACTTCGGGGCGAACCCGACGGTGCCGGGATCGAGCCGGGTCGGCCAGACGTAGGCCTCCACTTTGGCGCCCTGCAGCTCGCCTGTCGGTTCCGGTTTCACCGAGCCGGCGGCACCGCGGACCTCCATGATGAACGTGGCGAGGCGGCCGTCCGTCGTCGCGCCCGCTCGTGTGATATCGAAGGCTGGCGGCTTGTCCGGGGCGGCCTGGCTGGTGATCTCGTGTGCCTCGGCGGGGAGAAGAGCTGGGCAGAGTACGATTGCACCGATTGCGACGGCCCGTCTTCTCATCTCCTGCCTCCTGCCTCCTGCTGCCCGCGGCGGTTCGCACCGTTGGGTGGCCAATCAAACCCCAGCAGGAATGAAGACGCAGCGCGGGGCGTAGCTGCCATCGCCGTTCTCTCGCACGCAGACGTGGGTGTCGTTGTCGCGCGATGGCCGTTGCGTGAATCCCTTCGGCACCTCGACCTGGATACTGCCGGCGAACATGCGCATGCCGCCATCCGAGGTTCGCTCGACCCGATCCACTTTCATGCAGTCCCGGCCACTGCAGCACTCGACCGGATACCAGCTGTGGGCGGTGGCCGCGGTCGCTGAAGCGGCCGCCAGTGCCAAAGCAAGAGCCCCCGACCGCAGAACTTGGGTTACCAGCATCCGTAAAGTCTCCGTAAGCCGTGGTACGCACCCGCCCTTAACCACCCGCCATTGCAACGGTTCCGAACACAAACCGTCAGGCAGAGCCCCAAAATGCCGCATTACCACCGGGCCTGGCTGCCAGTGCTTCAGGCTCCAAAACGACCTTGCCCGAGAGCACGATCGGTACCCTGGCAGCGGTAGATCGCGTTGGTTGTGGGGATAACTGTTGCGTTCGCGCTATAGTTGTGGTCGTGTTTGTGGCCAATCTGCCACGCAAGTTCGCTCGAAGACTGTTGTGCGTCCTGTGGATAAGATGTTCAGTGCTCCGCCTGGGATTCCGAATTTGACGGTTCCATGACAGCAGGGTCGCTGACGATACATGCCGATTGCGCGGCCCACCGACGATTATGGTGAGATTTAGGCGGAGATCGGTGTTTTTGTGTCGTCACGCACCGGCCCGCTGCCGCGGGAATTAACCAATCGAAAAAAACCAACGGACGTCGTTGCCCGCTTGCATCAGCGTGCTGGAGCGATACATCTCGGTCCGCCAGCTCTTCAAAGGGCGGCGGAACTTCGGTGGTTTAGCCACCGAAGCGAGGGCGAGAGCAGCAGGGACGGAGCGGGGCCGGACCTGTTGCTCGTCCTTCGAGACGCTCCGGACTCGGTGCGAATAGGCGGATTCGCGTGCTGGTGTTGTAACTCGTCGCTTTCGCTCTGCGTCCTCCCGTGCTAGGTGTGCCTCGCAAAAAATGTGACCGCATGACCAGAAAATTGTGGTTGCAGACCAGCGCCACTCCAGTGCAGGGCGATCATACAGCATGAAGTCTGCCGCGACCGATCTGGAGAGTTTCCTTCAGTCCACACTTGGACCTCAAGTCAGGGTGGCTCGATGCATCGTCGGCGGCCCGGCCATAACGCTCGACGCGCGGGCCACTGCGGTGCTGGAGCCGGTGCTGCACGAGATCGTCTCCGATATTGCGGCAGACGGCTGCCCCGGCTGGGATTGCGATGTTGCGATCTGCTGGTCCTGTGACGATCAGGGGCGTTGCGTGATCGAGCTCGACAATGGTTCCGGAGGGCGCCAGAGGCGCCTGGAAGGCGGCCCGGCGCGGCGGCAATCCGTGAGCAGCAGCGCGTTCGAACGCTCCGGTGACGGGATGGTCCGTTGCGAGATGTCGGAGCGGGGGGCACGAATTATTGTGCCTGCGCGGTATGTCGCCACTCGAAGTGACGTCGCGAGCCGCGGTGTGCCTGCGGCTGCGGTCCCCGCGGATCCGTTGACCGGGCGTTCGGTTCTGGTAGTCGAAGATCAGCTTATCATTGCACTCGACCTGGAAATGCTGCTCAAGGAGCAGGGGGCCGTTGCCGTGCAACTCAGCGGGTCTGTGGAGGATGCGCTGAGATCGATTACTTCGGAGCGGCCGGACATCGCCATTCTCGACGTGAATCTTGGGAGCGCGACGTCCTTCCCGGTGGCCCGCGAGCTGCAGCGGCTCGGCATCCCCTTCATCTTTGCCACGGGCTATGGCAACGAGGTGGAGTTTCCGCCCGAGTTGCGCGCCGTTCCGCTGGTCGCCAAGCCGTATTGCCTGAACACGATCCGCGAGGCGTTGCATTCCAGCTGCATGGCCCACGCCTGAAACGCCGGGCACTCCGTATCCAAGTCATACAACCGAAAGCATTAGATCGAGGGCCGGCAGACCACGTCTGTTTGTCGCCTGATGAACAGACTTCGGTTGCGCTCAGTTCGTGTAGGCCGGCCGCCAGCCTGCTGCGACTGCTTCGGCTTCCGAGCAGAACCACCGCTCGCCGCGCGAGGGATTGATGTGCACGGAGTCGTAGTAGGTGCTCCAGGGCATGTGATAGATGCGACCGTTCCTGGAGACATTGCCCTTGATGACACAGCCTTCCGGGGTCGACGCCTGCGCCTGCACCTGAGCGTCGGACCAGCGGTCGGCGCGATAGTCCCACGCTGGCTGGTTGTTGCCCTGCCAGATGCCGACACGCATTCGGCGGGCATCCGCCTCGACACTTGCGAGCCGCCGCGAGTAGCGGACGAACGCCCAGGCCAGTCCGCGGCGAACCAGTTCCGCGTTGAGCTCCAGCGAGCCGACGCGGCAGATGGCGATCAGGCGACCGTAGCTATCGATCTCAGATCCCTCACAGCGCACCGTCCGGCTTCCGATCATGGCTTCGAGCTCCCGGGCAGCGGCGGCGCCGCAGTCCCACGCGCCTCGCGTTGAGCTGTTGCAGCGCTGGCGGCTTTCAGGAGCATCCACGCCTTCGAGCCGAACGCGTGTGCCGGCAATGTCGATCGTATCGCCGTCGATCACGCGCGCCGATCCTGACACGGCTCGACTCGGCACATCCGGTGCGGCCGCCTTCGACAGATCCGGGTGCGAAATGAGGGCAAGACCGGTGCCCAGGACACCTGCCAGCGCAACGGCTCCCAGACTGCGGACGATTCGCCTGCGATCAGACTCACGCATGGGTTGAGCCTGATTTGATTCGTGTGTCGGTGTCGAGGTGAGATTGTGGCCAACCTTACCGAAAGCTTAACGAATTTCGGGCGGACTAGGTTGCAACCTGCCGGTGTTGGCTATCACCAGGGCCGGCCTACCGAGGCTCCGGCTGCAGCAGCGCGATCGCTGCGCCGAGGATGAGAATGGCACCTGACACGCCGAGGCCCCAGGCAAGGCTGCCCGTCTTGTCGGCCACGGCCCCGGTGACGACCGGGCCAATGAGCTGCAGTGCCGAGAAGAGCAGCGTGAAGGCCGCCACCGCCTCTCCCCACACCACCGGAGGCAGGGCCTTCTTCGCCAAGGCGGTGACCGCAGCCGGTGGCATGAAGAACTGGCCGAAGAGCACGGCCGAGAGAAGCATGATCAGCGGCGAAGGGCCGAGCAGGGGTAACAGGGCGCCGACCCCGATCGCGAGCAGCATCCCTGCCAGCGATCGGCCGCCCTGCCACCGCGCGATCGGACCGGCCCAGAGCCGAGGTGAGAGGATCGTGGTGAGGCCCAACACCACCCAGATCATGGCCACTTCCCCATCGCTCGCCCCATGCTCGCGCATCCAGGCGACGATGAATGTCATGTATGCGAAATAGCCGAGCGCATAACAGCCATAGCTCGCGAAGGTGGCCAGCAGCGGGCGCTTCGGCCAGGGATGCTTTGCGGCTTGGGCCGGAGGCGAGGTGACCTGCCGGGCTGCAGCAGCGATGACGAGACTGATCGCCGCAGAGAACAGCCCCATGCCGAGCCAGGCCCAGGGCCAGGCGTCGTCCCCGCTGAACGCGAAAAGCCAGGGCAATGTGAGACCGGGTAGCAGCAACCCGACCCCGCCACCGGCGAAATAGATGGCGATCGCCCCCGCCGAGCGCGCCGGGTCGCTCGAAAAGAGACTTGCGGCGAGCACGCTTCCGGAGATGAACACGACCGCACCGCTGATGCCCGCAACCAGTCGCAGACCGATCATCACGTTGAAGTCGGCCGTGAAAGCCATCGCAGCAACAGCGGCCGCCGTCACCCACAGAGCTCCGATGAACAGCCGCGAGGGGCCGAGCCTGCGGACGCTGTTGAGGGCGATAAAAGCGCCGATCAGATAGCCGATGGCATTCGTCGTGTTCAGTGCGCCGGCCTGCGTATAGCTCCAGCCGAGGTCCGCGCGCATGGCTGGCAATATGAGAGCATAGGAGAACCGCCCCAAGCCGTTTGATACGGCAACGCCGAGCGCCAGACCCGCGGCGATGGCGTAGCCGCGCCGGACTGCGGCTGTGCTGTCCTCAGATGCCTTGTTCATGGAGCGCTAAGGCAGCCCTTCCGGGCGTGATGACCAGAGGCCCGAGCTTGCAACGCCTCTGCAGTCGGGGGCATGTTCCTCTCAGTCACCTAGCTTGAGCCAAAGGCGGGAGCAAGAGATGTCGGAGCCTGGATCCATTCATTCGGCCGCCGCGAGGATCGGTGTGCTGCGCGCGGCGCGAGACTGGCTGGAGCGCGATGGAAGGGTAGCGCTCGCGACCGTCGTCGATACCTGGGGCTCGGCGCCGGTGCCGGTCGGCGGTCAGCTGGCGATAGCGGCCGACGGGAGGTTCGAGGGCTCTGTTTCGGGTGGCTGCATCGAGGGTGAGGTGATCACCGAGGCCGAGGAGGTCCTGTCCGATGGCCGGCCGAGGACACTCGAGTTCGGTGTCGCCGACGAGACCGCCTGGCGCGTCGGGCTGCCTTGCGGCGGGCAGGTGCGCGTGTTCATCGAGCGGCTGAGCAAAGAGGAGGGCGCGGCCTACCTCGATCGCGCTCTGCACGCCGACGCCAGGCGAGAAGCGCTGCTGGTGCGCACGCGTCTGTCCGACGCTCACCGCGAGCTGTTTGAAAAGACCGCGCGAGACGTGCTGCCCGAAGTGGCCGCCCGCCTTCGGTCCGGCGAGAGCAAGCTGCTGAAGACGCCCGAGGGGGAGGTGTTCCTGCATGCCATGCTGCCACCGGCGCGGATTGTCGTCATCGGCGCGACTCACATCGCGCAGGTCCTCTGCGAGCTGGCGCGGATGTCGGGCTACGGAATCACCGTCGTTGATCCGCGAACGGCGTTCGCGTCGCAAGAGCGCTTCCGCGGCGTCACACTCCACGCTGACTGGCCGCAAGACGTGTTGCCGCGGATCGGCCTCGACCCGTATACGGCGGTGGTCGTCGTGGCGCACGTCAGCCACATCGACGACGAGGCGCTGAAGATCGCGCTCAAATCGAACTGTCTCTACATCGGCGCGCTTGGCAGCAGTCGCAATCACGCCAAGCGTCGTCAGCGGTTGCTCGAAGCCGGGCTGACCGAAGCGGAGTTCGCGCGCATCAAAAACCCGATCGGCGTCGACATCGGTGCGCAAACCCCGGCCGAGATTGCCGTCTCTATCATGGCCGAAGTGATCCTCGCCGTGCGGGGCGCCAAGGCAGATCGGAAGGGCTGAGCAGCAGATGGCCCTGGCCGCCCCAGTCCGACTAGCTGCAGTTGTGCTCGCGGCGGGCTCTTCAACGCGCTTTGCCGGCGGCAGCAAGCTGCTGGCCGAAGTGGCGGGGCGGCCGCTGATCGCCTGGACGGTCGGCGCATTTGTTGCGAGCCGGG
>JAWLCO010000031.1:0-18251 GCA_041687075.1 Hyphomicrobiaceae bacterium
TAAAGGTAGGTCGCAATGTGACCGGCTTGCTCTGCCGAAAGGCCCAGGCTGGGCATTGCCGTTTCGGGCTGCAGCGCCGGGGGGTTCATCAGCCAGCGAACGAGGTGGCGCGGGACGTTGGGGTAGGAGCCGGCCAGAACCTTGCGCTGGGCAAAGTCGGTCAGCGGCGGCCCTACCATCCCGATCGCCCCGGGTACGCCTTCGATCGTGTGACACGTCCCGCACCCGTAATTGATGATGAGCTGACGCCCTTCCTTCGGTTCTCCGCCCTCGATGCGAAGGTGAGCGGGCGGCTCGGCGGCACCGCAGCCCGCGATGGCGGCTGCGAGCGAAACAACGGCTGCGAACTCGTGTGCGCGGACTGGCATGGGCTGCGGTGGGTGAGAACCGGCTGACGCCCTCTCAACTCGCAGTCCGGCAATCGGTTGCTCAGAGCCGGGCTCAACTCAACACGAGCGTCGCGATGCTCAGGTAAATCACCACACCAGTGACGTCCGCTATCGACGTGATGAGCGGTGCGCTGGCTGCGGCCGGATCGAGATTGAGCCGGCTCAGCAGGAACGGCAGCGACATGCCGATCAGGCTGCCGATTACGACGACGAGCACCATCGTCAGGGCGACGATCATCGCCACAGTCGGCCCGTCGCGGACCACACCGATGCTGGCCACGGCGATGGCCATCGTAATGCCCAGTGCAGCGGCAACGAGAAGCTCCCGGCCGAGCATTTCACCCCAGTTGGACAGGCGCACGTCGCCGGTGGCGAGGGCGCGCACCATCAGCGTCGAAGCCTGCGCACCCGCATTGCCGCCACCCGCGATCAGCATCGGAAGGAAAAAGATGAGGGACACGTAGGCAACGATGGTGTCCTCGAACAGCGCGAGGCCGGCACCGGAGAAGATGTTGAAGAACACCAGCAGCACCAGCCAGACGATCCGCTTGCGGTAAAGCAGGCCGATGCCGGCTTCCTTCAGGCTGGTCGCGAGCTCGCCGACGGTGCCGACCTTGTGGAAGTCCTTCGTCGCCTCCTCTTCCGCGACGTCCATGGCGTCGTCCTGCGTGACGATGCCGACGAGCGCATCGCCGCCGTTGATGATCGGCAGCGCGATGAGGTCGTATTTCGAGATGAGCCGCGCCACTTCGGCCCGGCTGTCCTCGGCGCGGGCACAGATGACGTGCGTGTCCATGATGTCCGCGACCTTGGCGCTCGACTCGGCGAGGATCAGGTCGCGCAGAGACACCACCCCGGTCAGCCGCCGCTGCTGGTCGACCACGTAGGCGTTGTAAATCGTCTCCTTGTCCGGGGCGGCGAGCCTCAGCGCCTCCAGCGCCTCCCGAGCCGTGAAGTTGGGAGCCAAGGTGGCGTAGTCGGAGGTCATTACGGCGCCGGCCGTGCCTTCCGGGTAGGAGGCGAGCTTGCGGATGTCCTCGCGCTCGGCCTGCGCCAGGGCGGGCAGCAGCGTCTCCTGTTGCTCGTGCGGCAACTTGTTGAAAAGGTCCGCCCGCTCGTCGGCCGACATTTCCGAGACGACCTTGGCGAACTCCCGCCGGCCGAGCGCGCGTCCGATCTCGATCTGATGCTCCACGCCGAGGTAGCCGAACACGTCCGCGCGCTCGTCGATCGGCAGCAGGCGCAGCAGACGGCTCGAGTCCTGGGGCGGCATGTTGGCCAGCAGGTTGGCGATGTCAGCCGGGTGCTGATCCTCGAAGTAGGACAGAATGGAATCGGTATCGCCCTCGCGCAGGCGATCCTGAATGACCGGCGCGAGATCGGCGGCGGCGCTCTCGGTCGCGGCCAGAAGATCCCGGTTGTGGAAGACTTCCTGGTTCATGTCCGCCTCCTCACGGCCGCCCGGGCACGGGCAAGCCGACGGCGGACTGGGAGGGCTAGAAGCAGGCCCTCAGAGCCGACACGGCGAGCCGTACCTTGCGGCGCATGGCAGCCCCGGCAGGCTGCGTTGTCGCGTTCCGGTCGATGTCCCCGAAGGGACGACTACTAGGCACGTCCATTGCTGATCCGATTGGTGAAACGGGCGGCGAACGGAATTCGCCGCGCTTGGGCGGTAGATGCAGTGCGCCGCGGTTCATGTCAACTGCCGCAAAGGGCTTGCGCGGCAATTCTGCAGATGAACAATGCGGAACGTAAGCGCGCCCGACGCGTCTAGAGCCGGGGGGACCTTCCCAGTAGGTTTGCCGACGTCCTTCAAGCTGGCGGCCGGCACCGCTTGCCCCCCTTCGTGTGAACCGCAAGAAGGGTTGACGCTCGATGTCAGCCGAGCAAATGACCGCGTGCGCCATCATCGGCGCCACCATCGCCATGTTCATCTGGGGGCGCTTCCGGTACGACCTTGTGGCCGTCTTCGCGCTGCTCTCGGTGGTTCTGACCGGGCTCGTTCCGGCACAGGAAGCGTTTCAGGGATTTGGCCATCCGGCAGTGCTGACGGTTATCGGCGTGCTGATCCTCAGCCGCGGGCTGCAGAACGCGGGTATCGTCGATGTCGTGCTGAAGCTGCTGGGGCCGCTCAAGGGCCGGCCGGCGATGCAGCTCACCGGCCAGAGCGTCATCATCGCTGCGTTGTCAGCCTTCATGAACAACGTCGGGGCGCTCGCCCTTATGCTGCCGGTCGCCATGCGCACGGCCTACCGGGAGAAGTTTCTCCCGGCTTTGATTCTCATGCCGCTTGCCTTCGCTTCGCTGCTCGGCGGCCTGACGACGCTCATCGGCACGCCGCCCAACATCATCGTGTCGAGCTTCCGCGAGCGTGCGGCGGGCCAACCGTATGCAATGTTCGACTTCGCACCGGTCGGTGTGGCGGTCGCGGTCGCGGGCATTCTGTTCGTCGTGCTTGTCGGCTGGCGATTGATCCCGAAGGATCGCCGCCGGGCACCTGGAGCGGAGGCGGCGCTCAACATCGAGGACTACATCACCGAGGTACGGGCGGGCAAAGGCGCCACGGCCATAGGGCGCTCGATCCGGGAGATCGAAAGCCCGGCGGAGGACGAGGTCTACGTCGTCGCGCTGGTCCGCGGGGATCGTGAGCATCCGGATCCGCCGGGCGACGAGGCGATCGAGCCGGACGACATTCTGATCCTGGAGGGCAATCCGGACGCACTCAAATCGGTGATCGACGAGGCGGGCTTTTCACTCGTGGGAGACAAGGAGGCGAGCCTGCAGACCTCCAAGCCCGAGGAGGTCGGCATCGTCGAGGCGATCGTCGCGCCGCAGTCGAAGCTGATCAACCGCTCACCGGCTTCGATGCGCCTGAGGTCAGCGTATGGGATCAATCTGCTGGCCATCTCGCGACATGGCCGCCGGATCGCCTCGCGATTGAAGGATGTGCGTTTCCAGAGCGGTGACGTCATTCTGGTGCATGGGCCGGCAGCGACGCTGGCGGAAACACTCGCGGAGCTGCATTGCCTGCCTTTGGTGGAACGGGATCTCGGCATAGGCCGGCCGCGCCGGCTGCTGCTCGCGGGAAGCCTGTTCGGTGGCGCGATCCTCGCGACGATTTTCGGGCTGCTGCCCGTGCAGATTGCGTTCATCGGCGCGGCGGCTCTCATGGCGGCCGCAGGCATCCTGACGCTCGACGAGCTTTACACCTCGATCGACTGGCCGGTCATCGTTCTGATCGGGGCCATGTTTCCGGTCGGCACGGCGTTGGAGACGACCGGAACAGCGACGCTTCTGGCCAATGCCGTGCTGGCGACCATCAGCGGGATGGCACCCGTCTGGGCCCTGCTCATTCTGCTGGTCGCCACCATGCTCCTTTCGGATGTCATCAACAACAGTGCGACGGCACTCGTCATGGCGCCCATCGGCGTCAGCATGGCGAGCCAGCTCGGCACCAATGCCGACCCGTTCCTGATGGCCGTGGCCGTCGGGTCGTCCTGCGCGTTCCTCACGCCGATCGGGCACCAGAACAACGCGCTCATTCTCGAGCCGGGCGGCTATCGCTTCGGCGACTACTGGCGGATGGGATTGCCGCTCGAGGTGGTCATCACCGCGATCGCCGTGCCGACGATCATAGTGGTCTGGCCCTTCTGATCGCGATGCCTGAATTCACCGGCAAACAAGCACCGGAATCTTGCTGTGGCCTAGCACCTTCTGGGTCTCGCTGCCGATGAACAGGGCAGCCAGCCCCTTGCGGCCGTGAGAAGCCATGACGATCAGGTCGCAGGCATTCGTTTCAGCCGTCGAGATGATCGTCTTCCAGGGCTGCTCATGCTCGACCCATTTCGTCTGGCAAGGGACACCCTTGTCCTGTGCCGCCTCCTTGGCGACCTCGAGGTACTTGCCTGCGGCAACCTCCGCGCCCTTCCGGTATTCGGACTCGGGGAAGGCGATCATGATCTCGCCCGGCGCTACCGTGCGCCAGGGCCTGATCACGTGCAGGGCCGTGAGTTTTGCCTGCAGCGCCTGCGCCAGGGCGACGGCGTGCTGAATGGCGCGCTCCGACAGCTCCGAGCCGTCGGTTGCGACCAGAATATGCTTGTACACGAGAGCATGCCTCCTTCTGGCGAGCCTTCACCTCCGTCGGTCTAACCTGATTCAGCGTCAATGCCGATGCGCCCCATCTGCTCGATCGGCACAGCGGACTGAGGCTCGTGGTCGTTGGAGAAAGCGGTGTGCCTTGAACAGGCGGTCGGATCAGTTGAGGCCTTGAAGTCTGCCTCGGGCCGACTCGACGCCCCCTTGCAGGGCTCTGCGGTAGAGCCGTCGCGCCTGCTCGACATCAGCCGCCACATCGCGCACGCCCCAGGCCGCCAGCATGTTGGGGTCGTACGTTTCCGCCAGCGCCATGATGGCCTCGGGCTCGTTGGCGGCCACGGCGGGGAGCAGCGTCTCGCGCCCGCCGCGGATGTCGCCGGATTGAATTCGGCTCTTGCCCTCTTTGATCGCATCGGCCCACGAAACCTCCGGCTCCGCTGGCGCAGGATTTGCCGGAGCCTCGGCGGCAGCCGGTGCGACAGCCGCAGGGGTGATCTCGGCCGACCGCGGCGCTGTTACTGGCGCCTGCGCCGGCGCAGACGGCTTTGCGGGTGTGATGATGGTCGTCGACACGGTGCGCTGCTGCACCTGCACCGGTGCCTTCTCCGGAACGGCCGCGGCCCGCGAGATCTGGCTGCCGGCGGGCTCGCCACCCCCGAACAGAGCATCGAAGCTGATGTCGCCAAGCCGGCCGGTCATCACGAGCACGACGGGCACGATGACGGCCAACCCGGTCGCAAAGCCAAAACCGGCAGCCCGGAGCTGATCACGAAGCGTTCCCGACTTCGGCGGCTCGGGCGGCGTGCGCCACGTCGAGGGAATCGGCATCGCCGCATCATCGTCCTCGTCCTCGAACAGGCTGCGAGGCGGTGCCATCGCGGGCAGTGGAGGGGACGCCGGATTCAATGATGGAGCAGGCTGCGGACGCTCCAGGCTGTCGCGTGCCATGTTCATGGCCTGCGCCAGTTCGTCCACCAGTCCGGAAAGCGGCGGTTGCTGGGCGCCATCATCGGCTTTGCCAGCCCCGTGGCCATTCAGTCCATTGCCATGGCCATTAAGCTTCTTGACCACGCCTTCGCGACTGCTGTCCATCGTAACCCTCACTTAGGTTTCCGATGCTTGGGGGATCCTCGCAGAGCTGCGCATGTCGGAGCGCAAATCCGCACCGATTCCCAAGGCCGCCGCCACGCCGGTCAAGCCTACGCAAAACTCGAGTGGGACCCCCACGCTTCCCCGGTCCCCAGCGTCAACTAACATGCTCGCGCTCCTAGGCACAATCGAATAAAGGGTTGTCGGAGTTGTGGCAGGGCTGCCGGCCGGTGCACAAAGTTGAAGAAGAAGTTAATGCCACCGGGCCGGCAAGCGGCAGGGGGTGAAGGCAATGCTTCCGCTCGTTCTCGGTCTTCTCGTTTTCTTCACGATCCATCTTCTTCCGACGCAGGCCGATCTGCGGCGCGGGCTGGCCGAGCGGTTGGGGGACAAGGGCTATAAGGCGGTCTTCTCGATCATCTCACTCGTCGGCCTCGTCCTGATCGTCGTCGGCTACGGCAAGCTGCAGGTGATGGCCGGCAAGAACCCTGAGATCTGGACGCCGCCGGTCTGGACGCGCCACCTCGCCTTCCTGCTGATGCTGCCGGCCATGATTTTGTTTGTCGCCGCCGAGGTGCCCTCGCGCATCCGGACGGCGGTGAAGCACCCCATGCTGGCCGCGGTAAAGATCTGGGCTACTGCGCACCTGCTGGCGAACGGTGATCTCGCTTCCATTCTGCTGTTCGGAAGCTTTCTCGCCTACGCGGTCTTCGACCGGATCTCCTTGAAACAGAGGATGGTTGCGCCACGTCCTGGACCGCGCAGCGCGGGACTGCGCAACGACATCTTTGTGGTCGCGCTGGGGGTGGCGCTTTACGCGTTCATGCTGACCGTCGGCCATGCCTGGCTGATCAGGGTGCCGCTGCTGCCGGGGTGGTATTGACGCGGGCTGCGAGGACCCAAGCCGCAAAACCGCCGGAAACAGGTCGCAGCAAGGGGTGTATCGTCGGGATGGGCTGCGCGGGTGGCCCGTCGCCGCAAGCCGTCGCGTTGGCGTCACCGGCGCACTGCGCTATGAGTACGGCGCCTGGACGCATGAAGACATCCAGGATCAGGCGCAAGGAGGGCCGATCCGAGAATGGCTGACGATCGCGACGCGATGTTGCGGGAGCTCGAAAGCGAGGTTCGCCGCGAGCAGATGGCGAAGCTCTGGGACCGCTATGGCATCTATGTCATCGCTGTCGCAGTGCTGATCGTCGCCAGTGTGGGTGGCTACAAGTGGTGGGAGGCGCGCACCCTTTCCGCTGCGGCGGAGGCCGGTGCCCAGTACCAGGCCGCCATGCAACTCGTTGAGCAGGGCAAAGGCGACGAGGCCCGCCAGGCCTTCGAGGCTCTGGTGCGGGACGCTCCGTCCGGCTACGCGAGCCTGGCCCGCCTGCAGCTCGCCGGCGAGGCGGCTTCCGCAGGGCGGAAAGACGAGGCGCTGGCAGCTTTCGAAGCCATCGCAGCCGACGGCAGCGTCGAGCCGCTGCTCCGCAACTACGCTCAGTTGCAGTCAGCAGCGTTGAAACTCGACACAGCCGACTTTACCGAAATGGAGAATCGGCTCACCTCTTTGACAGACGAGAACAATGCTTGGAGGCATAGCGCGCGCGAGCTTCTGGGCCTGTCTGCCTATCGTGCGGGGCGGCTGGAGGAGGCCAGACAGATCTTCCTCGAGCTGGCTGCCGACCAGAAGACGCCTCCCTCGGTGCGGGAGCGCGCTGGCATCATGATGGGCCTGATCACCTCGGCGGAGGCGCAGCAGGCGACGGGCTCAACCCAGCCGACGAGCGGCACGCAGGCTACGGAACCGCCGAAGGTGCAATGACGGGGAGGCTTGATGGGCGTGGTTCAGAAACGGTCGCAACGGCTGGGCCAGGTGTTGGCGCCCGCCTTGCTCGTGGCGATCGGCCTTGGTGGCTGCGGCGGTAGCAGCCTGCCGAGCCTGCCCAAGATCTCCGAACTCAACCCGTTCGCTGAAAAGGAGCAGCCGCTGCCGGGCAAGCGCATCCCGGTCATGCAGTCGCGCGATGCCATCGGGGCAGAGCTGGCGACGGCAGACAAGCCTGTCGTGCTGCCACCGCCGCGGGCCAATGAGGGTTGGACCCAGCCGGGCGGCGAGCCGAGCAATGCACCCGGCCATCTGGCGTTGTCGGGGTCGCTCAAGCGGGCCTGGAGCGCGGATGTGGGCTCGGGCTCGAGTTCCAAGGCGAAGCTCACCGCCAGCCCTCTTGTCTACGGGGGGCGCGTTTTTACGCTCGATGCGACGGCGCGGGTGACGGCGCTCTCCGCAACGGGCGGCTCCGTCGTCTGGCGGACCTCGCTGGTGCCGGAGAACGAGCGGGAGGAAAGCGGCTACGGCGGCGGTCTCGCCATTGACAGCGGGCGTCTCTATGTTGCCACCGGTTTCGGCACCGTCGTCGCGCTGGATCCGGCAACGGGCAAGCAGCTGTGGACCAAAAACCTCGGCGTCCCGGTCCGCACATCACCGACGGCGGTGAACGACAAGGTCTTCATCGTCACCACCGAGGGGCACGTCTTCGCGCTGGCCGGTTTTGATGGCGGTGAGCTGTGGACGTTCCGCGGCATTCCCGAGCGCACCAGCATCATTTCGAACCCGAGCCCGGCGGTGGATGCCGGCGTGGTCGTCGTGCCTTATCCTTCGGGTGAGCTGGTCGCCCTGCATGCACAGGACGGCACTCCGGTCTGGAGCGAGAGTCTGGCACGCACGCGCACCGTTTCGTCGCTTGCCTCGCTGAGCGACGCGGCGCGGCCTGCGATTGCTGACGGGGTCGTTTATGCGGTCGGTCATGCGGGCCGCCTGATCGCGACCGAGATCAAGACCGGCGAGCGGCTGTGGTCGCTCAACGTGCCGGGCACGCAGGCCCCGGTGATCGCCGGCGACAATGTCTTCGTCGTCGACACCACCGGACAGCTTCACGCCATCACGCGCCGCGGAGGCAAGGTGATCTGGTCGGCGAAGCTGCCGGGCACGAGCACGTGGTCAGGCCCGACACTCGCCGGCAATCAGCTCTGGCTTGCCTCGAACAAAGGTCAGCTCGTTGGCGTTGATCCCGCGACGGGGCGCGTCACGGTCCAGCAGAGCCTGGGTGCGCCCATCTATATCGCACCCGTCGTCGCTGGCGGGCGGATGTACGTGCTGACGGACGAGGCGCGGCTCGTCGCGTTCAACTGACGGTATCAGCTGGAATCCCCTGCCTGGACGGGCCGGCGGCGTTCCCGGACTTGATCGCGCCCCAATGACCTCTACGCCCAACGTTGTCATCATCGGCCGTCCCAATGTGGGGAAGTCGACGCTGTTCAACCGGCTGACCGGCCGGCGCGCAGCGCTCGTCTCCGACATGCCGGGGCTGACGCGGGACCGGCGCGAGGGCAGCGCTACGCTCGGCACCCATGAGGTCCGGCTGGTGGATACGGCGGGGCTCGAAGAAGCGCCGCCGGGGACCATTGCCGCCCGCATGACCCGGCAGACGGAGCAGGCTCTGAAAGCTGCCGATCTGGTGCTCTTCGTCATCGACTCACGCGAGGGCGTCACGCCTGCCGATGCCGCATTCGCGCGGCTGGTTAGAGCTGCCGGCCGGCCTGCGATCCTGGTCGCCAACAAGTGCGAGGGCCGGAGGGGGCTCGACGGCTTCTACGAGGCCTTCGAGCTTGGTCTCGGCGAGCCTGTGGCGATCTCGGCCGAGCACGGCGAAGGTATGGGCGAGCTTGTCTCCGACATGTTGATGGCGTTGGGCCTCGAAGAGCTGGCGCCGAAAAAGCGGACAGGAGCGGATGAGGCGGAGACTGAAGCAGAGACAGTCGCGGAGCGTCCGATCAGGGTCGCCATCGTCGGGCGCCCGAACTCTGGTAAGTCGACCCTGGTCAACGCGCTGCTCGGCGAGGAGCGCCTGCTGACGGGGCCGGAGCCGGGCCTCACGCGGGATGCCATTGCCATCGATTTCGACTGGCGCGGGCGCAAGTTGAGCCTCATCGACACCGCGGGGCTGAGGCGCAAGGCGCGGGTGACGGAAACGGCGGAGAAGCTCGCCACGGCCGACACGCTCCGGTCGATCCGATACGCCGAGGTCGTCATTCTCATGGTCGACGCCGAGCGGCCGCTCGAGCACCAGGATCTGACCATTGGCGATCTGGTGGCGGAGGAGGGGCGCGCTCTCGTCATCGCCGTCAACAAATGGGATCTCATCGAGGAGAAGCAGTCGCTTCTACGCGAGCTGCGTGAGGCCGTTGCGGAGAAGCTGGCCCAGGTGCCGGGCGTGCCGGTGGTGCCGATTTCCGCCCTGGCAGAGCGTGGCCTCGACAGGCTGCTGGCGGCGGTACTGCAAGTCTACGAGGTCTGGAACCGGCGCGTGGCGACGCCGGATCTCAACCGGTGGCTGCGGGAAGCCGTGGAGCGGCATGCTCCGCCCGCTTCGAAGGGGCGCCGGATCAGGATCCGCTACATGGCGCAGGTCTCGACGCGTCCGCCCACCTTCGTAGCCTTTGCCTCGCAGCCCAAGGGCCTGCCCAAGGCCTACGTCCGTTACCTCACGAAGGGCATCCGGGAGACGTTTGATCTTCCCGGCGTCCCGATCCGTTTCGTGCTGCGAAAAGGCGAGAACCCTTACGCGGGGCGCCGCTGACTGCCGAATTCCGGCTCCAGGTCGGGTCGGCTGCAGGGGTCCGAGGGCGGCTCCATGGTCTGCAGCGGCGGCGCTGGCGAATGCTTCTGCGCCTCTGCCAGAATGGACTCCAGAGCCGATCGCAACGACGTGGCGCGGGGCAACTCGAGGTCGGTCTCTGACGGTGCAGCGGCCTTGATGGCGGCTTCCGACTCGCTTTCACCCCAAGCTCCGATCAGGAACTTGAGCTCCGGATTGCGACGCTTGAGCCGCCGCATGAGCAGCCTGGCATGCGCGGGAGCGCGCGCTGCGTCGAGATTGGAAAGCACCGCCAGCCTGGAATGGCTGATGTCGAGCTCGTTGATCTTCGCGGGGGTTACCTCGTCGGCGCTGAGTACCCGGGTGCCGACGCCGTAGCCGACAGCGAGGTGCGCAAGGATCGCCGCAGCGGCATGGTCGAGGGGATTGCGCACGCCGACCGCCAGCACAGGGGCGGCGACCTGCCAGTCATGCTTCAGCTCTCCTGGCGTGAGAACCGGCAAGTCCGGCGGTTGTTCGGCGCCGTCCTTGGCAGCCTTGATCGGGGGGCTTCCAATTGCGACGTCTTCCAGCTCCTCGATCAGCTCGCCGATCAGCTCACGCATGGTGGCAAGCCGCTCCGTTCCGAACCGGCCCCGCCGGGCGTCGTCCTGCGCCATCACCAGGGCCGGGAGGGCCACCTCGTCGAAATAGCTGAGAAGTGACTGTGTCTTGACGAACTGTTCCGCATCGAACGCGATCTCTTCGATGTCTCCGGCCAGCATGCGCTGGTAGAAGCGCTGGGCCGGGGTAAGCGCCGGCTCGTCACCCAGAAGGACGTAGATGAAGTTGAGCTGCGGCACATGCCGCCCGAGCACCGTCATGCAGACCGTCAGCGGGACGGCAAGCAGCAGCCCGATCGGTCCCCACAGCCACGTCCAGAATGACGCCGATGCGATCACCGCCAGCGGTGTCAGGCCCGTGGAGCTGCCGAGCAACCAGGGCTCCATCACCTGCCCCATGGTGAATTCGCCCATAAGGAACAGAAGCAGCGTGACCGCGACCAGCGACCAGCCGGGATCAACTGCCGCAGCGAGCAGCAGTGGAAAGATCGCCGCGACGATCGACCCGATGTAAGGGACGAACCGCATCAGGCCGGCGAGAATGCCCCACAGGATCGGACCGGGGATTCCGATGAGCCACAACGCCGCCGCGATCACTGCGCCGTAAATGATGTTCATGACGGTGAGCGTCAGGAACAGGCGACTGAGCCGCCGCGCTGCATCATTGATCGCATTTGTGGTCCGCTCGAAATCTTCGCTTCCGAACAGCCGTATCAGACGGTCGCGGAGATCCTCCCGCTGAAGCAGGATGAAGACGACCAGGATCAGAACCAGTCCGGTGCTCGCCAGCGGGCCGAGAAGTGGAGTTACGAGATTCTGGTAGTACTCCAGCGCCCGCGGCGGCGGGTGGTGGATTTCGACCGGGACCGGCTGCTGGTCCGTCAGCGTCCGCGGTTCCGTTGCCTCCGGCTGCTTCTCGAGCTCCTTGCCCAGCTCTTCCAGCGTCTCCGTTGTCCGTTCGATCACTCCCGCTGGAGCTCCGGGCCGCGGCCGCAGATCGTGAATCTTCTGCCGCAGCGTCGCCTCGTACTGGGGAAGACGCTCGCTGAGCTCGGTGATCTGTCCGCCCATCACCGCCCCGAGCGAGAAGATCACCGCAAACGCAAACGCCACGACGAGGATGACGGCAGGGGCGCGAGGTACCCGAAACCGTCGCAGCAGGACAACCAGCGGTGTAAGCACGAAGCTGAGCAGCACGGCCAGAGCGAGCGGCACGAAGAGCTCGCTGCCGAGGTAGAGCGCACCGATCAGCAGGCCCGCAACCGCAAGCGCGACCGGCAGCGGCGGTGCGCTGCCCGTTCTCGCCTGCTTGTAACGGCTGAGCTCCATTACGGGGACCATCCTTGCGCGTGAACATGCCGAGGGCTTGGCCGCCGCTTGGCTGGATCGCGCAAAAGGAACGCAGAAAGCGCTGGCGCGTTCTTCTGTCGGCCGACCAATCGGGCAAGAACTTAATCGTTCAACTGCTTGGGGGCCCCCAGTCACTCCAGGAACTGCAAATTCGGATTCTGCTTCAGCACGAAAAAAGACCGCGGCCGGTTCGCGACCGCGGTCGAGGCACTGGACGCTTCGCTTGCGTCCACGTCTAGGGGCACAAACCAAACGCGTACAAAGCGGAAACCGTTCCAGCGGCGGAGGAACTCTTCACAACTGTTGCAGATTTGAAATCAAAATTAGGCTCAGAAGAACTAATTGTCCCGGCAAGTGGAACCAATAAACCGGTCGCGCGTTAGGGTCCGGAGTGAGGGTATTGCTGTGACTTTACGCGTAACACTGCCTCGACATGCCGCGACGGCCGAGCCGTGCTGCGGGGATGACAGCCTGCGGGTCGTGCCCGAGCTTAGGGAGGTTCCGCGCGGCTGGCAGCCAAATCCGGTGATTTCCGGCGAGGCCGCTGCAATGTGCGAGACCGACTACAAGTCGGCGCCTCGCCGTCCGCTGTCGCGAAATGAGGGCACCGGTTCTGTGGTGCGTATGCCTTTGCACAACCTACGGGGAAGGAGTCGCCGGGATTTCCTCAAGACCGGGTGATTACTTGAAAGAGGGGGAAATGGCATACATACCCGTGATGGATAGCGGGCCGCTCGCGGCCAGCCGTGGGCGATGGCTGAGGCCGCGTAGCGTCGGCGAATATTTGGCAGTTTACGGTCTGGCTGTCATTGCGCCGGTCCTGCTCTTTTCCGGAATTGTTCTGCACAGCTATGTCTCGGTCGAAAGGGCTCAGCTCGAGCAGCAGGGCCTGCAATTCGTCCGAGCACTGAAGGCGAGCATCGACCGCGAGCTGAGTGGCGTTATCCTCAGCCTCGAAACGCTTGCTGCCTCTCCCAGCCTCGACAGCGGGAACTACTCCGAGTTCCACGGTCACGCCTCCCGCCTGCTTCGCATGGGGTCGGATCAGTACATCGTGCTGACTGACGCATCCGGCCAGCCGCTCGTCGATACGCGGGTGCAGTGGGGAGAGGCCCTGCCGGCTTCGACGAAGGACAACGCCATCGTCCTGCAAGTCGTGCGGACAAAGAAGCCTTACGTTTCCGACCTGCTGTTCGAGGGGAGCAGCTTCACGATCACCGTACCAGTCATGCGAAACGAGGAGGCGAGCGGCCTCATCACTGCTGCATTGGATCCTTCGATCTTTTCGGACCTTATCGAGGCTGCGCCTTTATCCAGCGGCTGGAATGCCGGAATCGTGGATGGTCGCGGCCGTATCGTTGCGCGAACTCGGGGCTACGAGCTCGAACCCGCGACGATTCCTCCTGCGGCAGATGCCAATGAAGCCTACTGGGTCGAGCGGGTTAGCGGAGCGGGGCGCGATGCGATGCAGGCTGCCGCGCGTTCCGACGTTTCGCGCTGGCTCATAACGGCGAGCATCCCGCCGGGAATAGGCCAGCCGGGGCTCTGGTCCTGGCAATACTTCGCCGTTGGCGGCGGCGCCCTGCTTGGATTGTCGCTGCTGTTTGCCCTTTACTTCGGCAGCAGGCTTGCCGCGCCGATCCGGATGACTGCGCTTGCAGCCACCGCTTTTGGAAAAGGCGAGGCGATTCCTCAATTGGCCCTGCGGCTGCGCGAAGTCGATGAGGTGCTGAATGCGCTGAAAACAGCTTCCGCCCAACGGCGGCTGGCCGAGGATCAGCTGAGGATTGCGCACGAGCGTATGACGCTGGCCTTGTCCGCCACCGACATGGGCATGTGGGAGCGTGATCTTTCGACCAATCACGTAACATGGTCGGAGGCGATGTATCGCGTTTTCGGCCTGTCCGCCGACGAATTCTCCGGCGATCCGGACCAGGTGTTGAGCTTCGTCCACCCGGACGATCGCGTGCCCTTCCGCAAGGCCCACCAGGATGCGGTGCGCGGACCCACCGATACGTTCGAACAGGAGTTCAGAATCGTCCGTCCATCCGGTGACGTGCGCTGGCTTTACCGGCGCGCCTTCGTCCGCCGCAATTCCGATGGCACGGCGGTTTCGGTAATGGGCGTCGTCATCGACATCACCGAACGCAAGAATGCCGAGAACGCCAACGCCTACCTGGCGGCAATCGTCGCCTCTTCCAGCGAGGCCATTCTCAGCATCTCACCCGAGGGCATCATCGCGACCTGGAATGCGGGTGCCGAGAATACGTTCGGCTACAGCAGCACGGAGGCCGTCGGCAGGCCACTCGAGGAATTGTTCCTTGGCGAAGCCGCGGCCGGTTTCGAACGCATCCGATCAGCGATGGCCGCAGGCGAAACGGTCCGGCTCGAGAGCATGTGCCGCACCAGGGATGGCCACGCAATGGAAGTCAGCATCGTCGCCAATCCGGTGCGCGGCTCGTCCCGGGATATAGCGGGCTATTCCTTCACCATCCGCGATATTTCCGCGCGCAAGGAGCACGACCGGCATCTTGCCAGCGTCATGCGCGAGCTTACCCATCGGTCGAAAAACTTGCTGGCGATCATTCAGGCGATGGCGCGCCAGACCGCGTTGCGCAGCGAAGGGCTTGCCGATTTCGAGCGGCGTTTCTCCGGGCGGCTGCAATGTCTTTCGCGCTCTCATGAGCTGCTGATCAGCAACGATTGGGAAGGCGCGTTGCTGGGCGATCTCATCGCCGTGCAGCGTACTGCGTTCGGAACGCGGCACTCGCGGATACGGGCTTCCGGTCCCGATGTCTTTCTGCGTCCCGAGGCCATTCTCAACATCGGACTTGCCCTGCACGAGCTTGCCAGCAATGCCGAGCGCCATGGTGCCCTTTCCGTTTCGACGGGGCGCGTGGATCTGAGCTGGGCAGTCGAACGGGGGAGGGGCGACGCGCCCCGGCTGATGATCGTCTGGCGTGAACGCGGCCGGCAGTCGTCCGGCGACCTGCTGCATCGGGGCTTTGGCCGCGATATTCTCGAGCACGTCACCCCCACGGCCCTTAATGCCAACGTGGTGCTGAAGGCTATCCCGGACGGGCTGCTGTGGACGCTCGACGTGCCGAGCGATCAGTTTGCCAGATGCCGCCTGCCGGCGGCTGCGAGTGCCTAAGTAATCTGAGAAGTTTTTACCTGCAGGGCGTCGCGGATAACGGATACGTGGCGGGAACCCGGGTGCGCTTGCCGGGTTCCAGATGCCACGATGGACCGCGATGCCATAACCGAAACTCCCCTCTCTCCCGAGCTCGTGGCCAAGGCCGTGCAAGCCGTTTTGCGGCTGGAGCCGGCCCAGGCCGTCACGCTCCGTGGTCGTGCTGAAGCCATTCTCGATATGTTGATCGATGAAGGCATCGTGGAGGGAATTATTGAAACGGGCATTGCCATTCAGGCTCGCCTCGATGCCTACGTCGAATTGATGAGCTGCCCTGCCATGGCGGAGCTGCATCCTGCCCGGGCGCAACTTCCCGAGGAGCGAGTTCTCCATGCCATCTCACTTGCGCCGCTGCGGCTCGTCGATGGCCGCTATCGTTTCTGCCTGCGCGGACTGATGGCGCTGCTGTTCGAAGACGAAACAGGCGTTTCTATAGAAAATTCGATTGCGCGATGAACTGAGAATTCAGAGCCGCGCCAGCCGGCCGCCATCGACGCGCAGCGATGCGCCGGTAATGAATGACGCGTCCGCCGAGGCGAGGAACGCAATTGCGGCGGCAATCTCTTCGGGTTTGCCCACATCGGCAGACTCGATGGTTTCCACACCTGCCTGCACGTTGGGATTGCTCCAAAGGAGAGGCGTGTCTATGGCGCCCGGCTCCACGGCGTTGACGCGGATGCCGAGAGCACGGCCCTCCAGGGCCGCCGCGCGCGTGAGTGCGATGAGAGCCGCTTTCGATGCTGCATACGGTGCCAGGAGAGGTGAGGTGCGTTCCGCGTGAATGCTGGCCACGTTCACCACGGCGCCGCCTTGGCCCATGGTCCGGAAGGCGGCTTTCAGGAAGTAAGCGGCGCCAAGCAGATTGATTCCGAGGAGCCTCTGCCAATCCGCCGCCTCGAGCTCTGCAATGGACTTGAAAAGCATCACGGCGGCGTTGTTGACGACCACGTCGAGGCGACCGAAACGCCGGACAGTTTCGTCGACGGTCCGTTCCACATCCGCCTGCTGCCCGACATCGCAATTCATGGCCACAGCTTCAGGTGAGCCGGCTTCTATGATTTCGGAGACGCGCTGTGCTGAATCGGGCACGACATCCGCGATTACCACGCGCGCACCCTCGCTTCCCAATCTGTGCGCGGCGGCGAGCCCGATGCCGCCAGCCCCGCCGGTGATGATTGCAACTTTGCCTGCAAAGCGCGACATGTCAGCTATCCAGCGGGAGCTCGTCGACGAGCGTCCGTAGCCTGTGGGCTCGCATCTCCTCGCGCTTGCGTCGCGCCCAGGGCTCGTCGTGCTCTTCCGGCAGAACAAGCGGCACGTTGAGGCAAACGCTCTGTGTCGGCAGCACCTCGTGCCATTCGTGGATGAGCTGCTTATAGGCCTTTCCCACAGGCCTGATCCGTCGTTCGAGATCGAATAGCCCGAGTGGATTGACGTTATTGTTCTCCTCTCTCAGCGCCGTATCCCAGTCCACCTGATCGGTCAGCGAATACCAGGTGAAGCCGACGATCGGGACCCCGGAATTGCGCACGCGCAGCACGTTCGCCCACTGCTTCCAGAGCCAGTTGACGCCCTCTTCCCGTGTGGGTCCTTCCCTGATGTTGGTTTCGGTATGCATCACCGGCAGCATATAGCGTTCGTGATACTGGCGCGTGATTTCGCTGTAGCCGAAGACCTCGCCTGCCGCGCATGTCGAGCCATCTGCGCGCACGCGATGCTCATTGGTGATGTAATAGTCGTTCCCCATGATGCAGTGGTGCTTCAGATTGCTCGACATGAAGAAATGGTATTCCTCACGGGTCATGCCGTTGTCCATGAGGAACTCGTACATTTCCGAGTTCACGCGACGGGCATAATTGAGGTCGAGCGAAAGAAAGCGGCGGGCATTCAGCAGCTCGGCCAGCCGGATTGCGGCAGGGCCTTCGGCATGGAAATACTCTGACGACTCGCTCTGCACGAAGATGGCGTCGGGCCGTACCTCCAGGATGGACCTCATGGCCAGCACATTGGCGCCGACGATGTGTTTGAGCGCCGTTACGAACGACTTGTCATCGGTCCTCTGCTCGTTCCACCAGCCATAGGCGGCGGAGAACGTCGCGCAGATGAACATCTCGTTGACCGGCGTGTAGAGCTGCACCCAGGGAAACCGCAGCGCGAAATCCTGGGCATACGTCGCGAAGAGCTGTGGGAACTCAGGGTTCTGGAAATTCCCCAGCCAGTCCGGCACGCCGAAATGGCAAAGGTCGACAACCGGAACCAGACCCTGCTCCATGATTTCACGAAATGTGATGTCGGCGAATTCCCAGTCGTAACGGCCGGGCGCAACCCAGGTCCGGTGAATCGGCGGGCCGTAGCGCAGAAAGATGATCCCCAGCTCTTTTGTGAGCGCAAAGTCCTCTTTCCAGTATTTGTAATGTCCACACTTTTCGTACTGGTCGATTCGCGTGCGGCCCCCATTGATCGTCGGGACGCTGTTCTCGATGCCGGTCGCGAACATGAAGAAGGGCGTCATCATGGACTTCGTTACTCCAGAAGCGAGCGCTGTCCCCAGCCGATTGCGTCAGGTTCGGCTCCTGGCAATGGGAACTGTCGTGCCCCGCAAGCGTTGCGCCAGCTACTTGAGTTTCTCGATCGAGTGCAACCGCCATGAGCGTGGACATTCCGCCCCAATCTCAGGAGCATCAGCCGGGTCGCGAACACATGATGCGCCCTGCACCGGAATTCGCGCCGCGCTTCAAGGGAAGCGGGCGGCTGCAAGATAAGGTGGCACTCATTACGGGTGGCGACAGCGGCATCGGCCGTGCGGCGGCAGTGGCCATGGCGCGGGAAGGGGCCCACATCGCTTTTGTCTATCTCGAAGAGCGCAGGGACGCCGATGAAACGGTGC
>JAWLCO010000031.1:18351-34957 GCA_041687075.1 Hyphomicrobiaceae bacterium
GCGGCATCGGCCGTGCGGCGGCAGTGGCCATGGCGCGGGAAGGGGCCCACATCGCTTTTGTCTATCTCGAAGAGCGCAGGGACGCCGATGAAACGGTGCAGCTGATCGAGGCGGAGAACAGGCAGGCGCTCGCCATACAGGGGGATATCGGTGATGAAGCCGTTTGCCGGGACGCGGTGCGGCAGACCGTCGAAACATTCGGCAAGCTCGATACTCTCGTGAATAACGCCGCAGAGCAGCATCTGCGCGACCGGCTGGAGGATATCTCGGCGGAGCAGCTCGAGCGTACCTTCCGCAGCAATGTCTTTGGTTATTTCTATATGACGAAGGCCGCCTTGCCGCATCTGGGCGAGGGATCATCCATCATCAATACGACCTCTGTGAATGCCTACAAGGGCAGCGCGCATCTGATGGATTACAGCGCAACCCGTGGAGCCATCGTTTCCTTCACGCGCGCGCTGTCGCAGGCCGTCGTGGATCGCGGGATACGCGTCAATGGCGTGGCACCAGGTCCCATCTGGACGCCGTTGGTGGCTTCATCCTACCCGGCGGAGGGCGTTGCCCAGTTCGGCAAGAACACGGCTATGGGCCGCCCGGGGCAGCCGCGCGAGGTGGCGCCCTGTTACGTTTTTCTCGCCAGCGAGGACTCCAGCTACATGACGGGCCAGGTGCTGCATCCCAACGGCGGCACTGTGGTCGGGGGCTGACCAATCGAACGTGCCTTTTGATCGCGGTAGAGATCGACCGCGGTCTTGGACGCAGCGGCGCTCGGACACGTGCTCTGCCCCATATGGCTGCGCTCAAGTTCACGGAACCGTTGATAGGGCTGGGAGTTAGCATGTGGCGGTTCCCGCGGGATTGTCACCGTCAAGGAGTAATGATGAGAATAAACGACGTTTCCGCCCGTGCCTCGCCGGTTGCACAAAATCCTCTCAAGCCATTACTCGTCTGCTTTTCTCACCTGCGCTGGAGTTTCGTGTGGCAAAGACCGCAGCAGCTGCTGAGCCGCGCCGCGCGTGATTACCGCATTCTGTTCGTCGAGGAGCCGCTGGTGGGAGCCTGTCGTGAGCCTCACCTCGACCTGTCCTACGGCCCCGGCGCTGTGACGATCGCGGTTCCGGTTCTGCCGGAGAAGATGGGTCCTGCAGCGCGGAAATCAGCCTGCAAGGGATTGATTGACGAGCTGCTGAACCGGATCGGCTCGCGGGTTGCCGTGACGTGGTTCTATACGCCAATGGCGCTTGAATGCGTCGATCACATTGAAAGCGACGTCTGCGTCTATGACTGCATGGACGAGCTTTCTGCCTTTCGAAATGCACCGCCTGAGCTGCAGACCTACGAGGCCAGGCTCTTTGAAAAAGCCGACATCGTGTTTACGGGCGGGCGCAGCCTTTTCGAGGCAAAAAGACGGCACCACAAGAACGTGCACTGCTTTCCGAGCACCATAGATGCGCCGCATTTCCGCCAGGCGCGCGACTGCACAGCGGCTGAACCTGCGGACCAGGCCACCATCGGGCGGCCTCGGATTGGTTTCTTCGGCGTCATTGATGAGCGGATGGATATGGAGCTGCTTGCCCGCATGGCTGACCTGCAGCCCGGATGGCAGTTCGTGATGATTGGCCCGGTTGCAAAGATCAATCCGGCGGATCTGCCGCGCCGGCGGAATATTCACTGGCTCGGGCCGAAGCAGTACGAGGACCTCACCGCGTACCTTGGCGGTTGGGACATCGGCTTCATGCCCTTTGCCTCCAATGCCGCCACCCAATTCATCAGCCCCACAAAAACGCCGGAGTTCCTGGCCGCAGGTCTTCCCGTCGTTTCGACGCCGATCACGGACGTCGTCCAGACTTATGGAACGCCCGGCTACGTCGAGATCGCCGCAGGCCCTGAGGAGATGCTCGCCAAGGCGGAAATGCTGCTCCGCCGGCCTCGCGATCGTTGGCTGGCGCGGGTGGACCGGCTGCTCGCGAGCATGTCATGGGAGACGACCTGGAGACGAATGAGCGAGGAGATTGATCTGCTATGCAGTAGCCGGTCCACCCTTGAGCTGAATTCCGCGCCATTGCAGGTTTCGAGCGCAAGCGAGATGTCCCGTGTTTGATTGGCTTATCGTGGGTGCCGGCTTTGCCGGAAGTGTGCTCGCCGAGCGCATCGCCAGTCAGCGCGATGAAAAGGTTCTGATTATTGACCGAAGGTCGCACATCGGCGGCAATGCCTACGACCGTTACGACGATGCAGGTATACTGATCCATCAGTACGGGCCGCATATTTTTCATACGAACTCGGAGATGATCTTCTTCTATCTCTCCCAGTTCACCGATTGGCGCTTTTATGAGCACCGCGTGCTCGCGCGAGTCGACGGAAAGCTCGTCCCGATACCGATCAATCTCGACACCGTCAATCGGCTCTATGGGCTCTCCCTGGACTCAGCAGGTCTCGAGCAGTTCTTCGCCCGCCGCGCCGAAGAGCTTTCCGAGATCCGCACTTCGGAGGACGTCGTCGTCAGCAAGGTCGGACGCGATCTATATGAGAAATTCTTTCGCGGCTACACCCGCAAGCAATGGGGCCTCGACCCCTCCGAGCTGGACAGGACTGTAACCGCCCGCGTTCCTGTTCGCACCAACCGGGATGACCGCTACTTTACCGATACGTTTCAGTTCATGCCGAAGCGCGGCTATACGGCCATGTTCGAGCGGATGCTGAATCATCCCAACATCAAGATCATGCTCCGCGCCGACTATCGCGAGGTGCGCAACGTCGTGCCGCACGATCGTGTAATATTTACTGGGCCTGTGGACGAATTCTTCGATTTTCGCTTTGGGAAACTGCCTTACCGATCGCTGCGGTTCGAGCATGTCACCGTCGATCGTGCCTGGTGCCAGCCGGTTGCGGTCATCAATTGTCCTCAGTCAGAGCCCTATACGCGAGTGACCGAATACAAGCATCTGACAGGCCAGCGGCATTCGAAGACGAGCCTCACATACGAATTCCCAGCCGAAAATGGCGACCCCTATTATCCGGTGCCGCAGCCGCAGAATGCCGCGCTTTACAAGTTATACGAGAACCTGGCGCGCAAACGCTCTGACGTCTGGTTCGTAGGGCGGCTCGCCACCTATCGCTACTACAATATGGACCAGGTCGTCGGGCAGGCTCTGGCGACGTTCAAACGGATCGATCAGGCCTTGCCGGTCGAGGTGCGCAAGCGTCCGCCGCCGCAGATCGGCTCCGTTGCGGAAGTCTCACAGATGTGAAAACGCCCGCGTGGCAAGACACGTGAAGCATGGATCGTTTTTACATTGGCCGGCGTTCTGGCTGCGAGTAAGCCATCGCAGATGAGGATATTGCGATGTGGTCACAACGAGTTCAGAACGCCGAGGAGATCGAGGAGGCTGGCGCCGCCATCATGGCGGGCATGAGACTGCTGGCCGAACACCTGGATCCGCCCACTGCGCATGCACTCGCCACGCAGCTTCTCGATGATCTGCTGCGCGATATGCTGAAGGAGGGTTCTCACGCCCTGCACTAATGGTGCGCTCGGGGCACGAGCGCGGCAAAACGAGGAGGCAGCTAGCGGCCCGTTTCGGCTTTCTCAACCGGCCCGCCGTCGGAACGCCACGCGCCGAAGCCCCCGATAATGTGGGCGACGGGCTTCAACCCCATGTCCTGGGCCGTCTTGGCCGCGAGCGCCGAACGCATTCCTCCGGCGCAGAAGAAAATGAACGTGCGATCTTCCCCGAAAACCGGCTTGAAGTAGGGGCTATCTGGATCGATCCAGAACTCGAGCATGCCGCGCGGGCAATGGAAGGCGCCCGGTATCCTGCCTTCGCGCGTGAGTTCCCGCGGATCGCGGATGTCGACGAGGAGAACGTCTGGCCGCTTGGCAAGCTCGATGGCTTCGTTGGCCGTGTACTCGGTGATCTCGGCCTTCGCCGCCGCCACCAGCGCCTTGGCGCTCGTCGTAATCTGCTGCGGCATCCCACTCTCCTGGTCCGCTTGTTTCCCCGACGAACCTGTTGATATCGGGCGGCGCTCTGGGCCGCAAGACAGGTCTGCCCCAGATCTGCCCGTTTAAGGTCATCAGGTACGCTGGGAACGCCGGAACGTCATTGATGCTGAATCGCGAACTTTGCCTGATGCTGCTGGCCGTCGGCGGCCTTGCCTGCGGATGCGCTGGTGCGCAGTCGGGCGCGATCGATTCCGCGTCCACAGCATCGGCTGCCGGGCCGGCGGCGGCGAAGCCGGAGCCGGCCAAGCCGGGCTTGCAGCCGGATGGCACGTACGTGCTCAGCCCGTCCGAGCTGGCGCTCAACTGCCGCAAGCTGACCGGGCGGACGCTGGTGCGCATCCTGCAGATTCGCGACCACGAGCTGACCCGCAGCGGCTCCGTCGCCGCGCGCAGCCTTCAGAAGGTGGTGACCCCCGTCTTTGGCGGCACTGAGCGGGGGGCAGATCCTGACGCGGATTACCGGCGGGATCGGGCCATGGTCGAGGCCTACAACCGGCGTCTGGCCGAGAAGGGCTGCAAGTCCTTCGACCTCGTCAAGGAGCTGCAGCCGAAGCCGGCAGCGGAATCGCCGAAGCTGGTCCGGAACTGAATCTGGTTCATTCGAGGCAGCCCTCAGGCTGGGTTTTGCTCGGGCCTTGGGAAAAGGGCATCGGAACGGCCCAATAGCCAGTAGGCCGCGAGCCCGATCCATTCTCGAATGGCCATATCGGTTCGCCGCAAGCCTTCAGTCATCTTGTCGAAGGGCTGGACGAGGTCTTCCGTTCCGCGCGTGCGGTAGTCCGCGGGCCAGGGGATCACGTCGAAGCCGGCCCGCCGGAAGGCGCCGATAGCGCGCGGCATGTGCCAGGCCGATGTGACGAGGAGCCAGTTCTCTCCGGGCTTCGGGTCGACGAGCGAGCGCGAGTAGAGGGCATTCTCATAGGTGTTGCGGGATCTGCCTTCGAGCACGATGCGATGCGAAGCGATGCCGGCTGCTTCCAGAAAGGAGCCGACGACGGGCGCCGCGCTGTCGCTGCTGAGCAGCATGTACGCCGCTCCGCCGCTGAAGACGACCTTGGCATCCGGGAACATTCGGGCGAGCAGCACCGGCTCCGTCAGCCGTTCGGCCGACTCGTTCAACGTGAGAGCGCCGCGCGCGTGGCTGACGCTCGGGTCCTCGAAGCCGCCGAGCATGATGATGCCTGCCACGTACTGCGGGAGAGGACCGCGCGGGAACCGTTCTTCGAGCGGCAGCAGCAAGGCATGGCCGATCGGCGAGAACCCGAGCACGACCAGCAGCAGGAAGCCGGTCGCCGCAAGCGCCTTGCCCAAACGCGCCGCCGTGGGCCGGAGCAGAAGGTGCACGAGCCCGGCGCCGATCAGGATCAGCGCCAGGTGGGAGGGCTGCACGATGAAGAACAGAATCTTCGAGAGGACGTGCATCGGCCCGAGCTGCTGCTTTGGCCGAAGCGATCAGAAGTCCGCCGGAGCGGAAAGAGACTGAGGGCAGGGCGTCGGCTCGAGGTATCTCTTGTCTGAATGACCCTTGATCTCGCCGAGCTGCACCGGGCACCAGAAGCCGCGTAGCGTGCACCAGCGCCGCCATTTGACGAGAATTTCGTCACGGCTCGCCGTTCCGATGATCTCTGAAGAGCTGAACGGCCTTGCCCGGATGTTGAGGGCATCCGCCCCGACCACCTTGTAGCAGCCGTACCTGGGCCGCGTCATAGTCTGCGCATCAGCACCGGCGGGAACCAATGCGCAGAGCGCCAGCGCACCTGCGAAGAGACAGCGAAACAGTCCGGTCATTTCACCCCCCGAGTGCGCTGACTGCAGTGACCTCAAACGATGCGCTCGACCGCGATGGCCGTCGCCTCGCCGCCGCCGATGCACAGTGACGCCACACCCTTGGCCTGATCGTACTTCTCCATTGCGGACAGGAGTGTGACGATGATCCGTGCACCCGATGCGCCGACCGGATGGCCGAGCGCACAGGCGCCGCCGTGCACGTTGACCTTGTCGTGCGGCAGATCGAGATCGCGCATGGCTGCCATCGTCACGACGGCAAAGGCCTCGTTGACCTCGTAGAGGCCCACATCCTGCGCACGCCAGCCGACGGCCTCCAGCAGTTTGCTCATGGCGCCGATCGGGGCCGTGGTGAACCAGGCCGGGGCCTGGGCATGTGTCGCCGTTCCCAGAATGCGGGCCAGAGGCTGGAGCTTGCGGCGCCTGGCCTCGCTTTCGCGCATCAAGAGGAGGGCAGCGGCGCCATCCGAAATGGAGCTGGAGTTGGCGGGCGTCACCGTTCCGCCTTCGCGGAAAGCGGGCTTGAGCTGTGGGATCTTCGCCGGGTCGGCAGCGAACGGCTGCTCGTCGCGGGTCACCTCGACCGCACCCTTGCGGCTTTTCACCGTGACCGGCACGATCTCTTTCGCGAAAAAGCCATCCTCGTTGGCCGTCTTCGCTCGTTTCAGGCTTTCGACAGCGAAGGCATCCTGGGCCTCGCGCGTGAACTGGTAAGATTGCGCCGTATCCTCCGCGTAGGTTCCCATCAGCCGGCCCTTGTCGTAGGCGTCCTCGAGGCCGTCGAGGAACATGTGATCGTAGACCTGCGAGTGGCCCAGGCGCTGGCCGGAGCGCATCTTGGGCAGGATGTACGGCGCGTTTGTCATGCTCTCCATGCCGCCGGCGAGAATGACGTCGTTCGGCCGCGCATGCAGGCTCTCGTAGGCCATCATCACCGTTTTCATGCCCGACCCGCACATCTTGTTGACTGTCGTGCAGGGCACGTGATCCGGCAGGCCCGCGCCGCGGGAGGCCTGACGCGCAGGAGCCTGGCCCATGCCGGCGGGCAGCACACATCCCATCAGAACCTCGCTCACCTCATCCGGCTGGACGCCAGCCCGCTCCACCGCAGCCTTGACCGCGACGGCGCCCAGCTCCGGCGCCGGAACGGACGCAAACGCCCCCTGGAAGCCGCCAATGGGCGTACGCGCAGCTGACACGATGACGACGGGATCGGAGGAGGTGGTCATGGATGGATCTCGCTCGGATTGGAACGTTGCCGCCATGGAACATGGCGCGGCGGCGATGGTCAACTGAGTGGGAGCAGTGCTGCGGCGCGGCTCGGCTTCCCGGTCACTCCGCCGCCTTCGAAGCCTCCACGATATTCCCTTCCGCATCGATCTTCGGCCGGAAGATCGTGAACTGCGTTTCGGCCGTAACCACCGCGTAGTCCATATAGCCGAGGCGCGAGACCGGGCGCATGGCGGCGGTGTCGACGATGCCGTCCTTGATGAAGTCGTCGTCGATGTGAATGCCGACCACGCGGCCGAACACCACGAAATGGCCGGAGCCGTTGCCTTCCGCGTCCGGCAACTCGATGGTTTTCCAGTATCTGCACTCGAGCGCGGCGGGGCTCTCCTTGACGCGCGGCGGGCGCACGAGGCGCGAGGGGGCGACCGTCAGCCCGGCGATTGGGAATTCATCGACGCCGGGCGGCACGGCGGCGGAGCTGGTGTTCATGTTGTAGCGGAGGTCCCAGGTGGCCAGTGAGCAGACGAACTCACCTGTTTCCTCGATGTTGCGCACGCTGTCCTTGCGGCCGCCGGAGCCGAACAGGACGTAGTGCGGGTTCTGGCTCACCGCGTTGAAGTAGCTGTAGGGCGCGAGATTGCACACGCCGTCCTTGCTGATCGAGGAAATCCAGCCGATAGGCCGCGGCACCACCAGCGCCTTCCAGGGATCACGCTTGAGGCCATGCTTGTTGTCCGCCGTTTCGTAGAACACGTGGATCTCCTTCGGAACGCTTTCATTTCCAGTGATCGGTCGGTGAGTTGGTTATATGGTGTCCTTCGGACCGGTCCTCACGCTGGTTCCCGGATTTGCGGTCGCTCCGCTCCCTTGTCCGGGATGACTGGGAGTTGGTTGATCAGGCGAAAATCTGTCCCGTCAGCCCGGACGACGAGCCACGAAGTGGTGAGGAGATCCGGTATCCAGCGTCAAAAGCGCCGAAGGCTCGATGCTTAGCCTTGCGCGTCGGGTCCCTGATTTGCGGACCCAACGAGTCCTTCCGGCTTGAACGCGGCACCATTACCCTGGCCAGCGGGTGACGATGTCGGAAAGCGAGGGGCGGTCGCGGTCGGGTTGTTTTTCGGATTCCGTGCCGATGTAGATGAAGCCGGCAACCCGCTCATTATCGGCCAGCCCGAGTGCCTTTCGCACGCCGGGGCTGTAGGAATACCACTCCGTGATCCAAGACGTGCCGTAGCCGAGCGCATTGGCGGCGAGGCATAGGTTGAGGCAGGAGGCGCCGGTGGACAGGATCTGCTCCCATTCCGGCGCGCCGGGCTTTTCCACCACGCGCGAGATGACGGCCACCACGACGGGCGCGCGGGTGAGCCGGGCGCGCTCGGTGTCGAGGCGGACGGGCGACGGCTCGGGCGTCTCCTCGGCGGCGCAGACCTCGGCCAGCACCTCGCCGAACTTCGCCCGGGCCTCACCCTCGAAGACGACGAACCGCCACGGCACCAGTTTCTTGTGATCCGGCACCCTGGCGGCGGCTGTGAGAATCTTCTGAAGCTGGTCCGGAGTGGGGCCGGGCTCCCGCAGCAATGCGGGCTTCGCCGAGCGGCGCGTCAGCAGCATGTCGATCAGCGATGGCACGGTGGATGTCCTCGGGTCCGTTATCGTTAGGACCTCGCTATCGCAATTCGGATTGCGGTACAATCCGGGCCGCGGAAAGGCTCGCATAGGGCAGCCGGGAAGGCGATGCGCGGGGTTGCAGGCGTGCTTCGAGAGATAAACTGGATGGCGAGGGCAATGCCGGCGCTGCTTGCGGCGTTGTGGACGGCGATCGCAGTTCTGCTCGCCGGGTCCGCTGCAGCCCAGACACCCGCCCGCGTGCAGATCGTGTTCGACGGCTCAGGATCCACGTGGGGCAAGATCCCCGGCAGCTCGGAGGCGAAGTTCGTCATTGCGCGCGAGGCGCTGAGGCAGGTTCTGCCGGCGCTCGACCGCACCACCGAGGTCGGGCTCGTTCTCTTCGGCCATCGCCGCCGCGGAGACTGCTCGGATGTGGAGCAGGCCGTAAGTCTGAAGCCGCTCGATCCTCAGCAGATCCTGGCGCCGTTGCAGTCGCTGAACCCGAAGGGCCGCGGGCCGCTGACGCTGGCCATGGTCGCCGCCGCGGACGTGCTGCCTGGAGATGAGGGCCGGGAGAGCCTGATCCTGATCCACGACGACTACGACAATTGCCAGAATGATCCCTGCCAGATGGCGGGCGAGCTCAATCGCGCGCGCCCGGGGCTCGCCATTCACGTTGTGAGCATCGGCACCAAGCCGGAAGATGCCGAGCGCATGGCCTGCGTGCCGCGCATCACCGGCGGCAAGCACTTTCATGCCACCGATGCTGACGCTGTTGCTCCCGCAATTGCCGAGGCGCTGCGCCTCGCAAGCCTGGATGCGGGCGGCTTGGCGGTCCCGAAACCGCGGGCCGTCTCACGGGACGAGGTGGGGCCGCCGGGCCTGCGCCTCACCGCCGTCCTCGCCGAGGATGGTGATCCCCTTGCGGAGCCGGTGACGTGGCGCGTCTACCCGAAGGGGGAGGACGCATCAGGAGAACCGAAGGCGCCGGTCGTCGAGACGACCGAAGCAGCGCCGCGCCTGTCGCTGCCGCCCGGAGAGTATGTCGTCGAGGCGAGCCGCGATGTTGTCTCGGTGAAGCAATCCGTCGAGGTTGCGGCGGACCGGCCGACACCGGTAAGTGTGACGCTCAACGCTGGCGTCATTCAGCTGTCCGCCGCGCCCTTCGCCGAAATGGGGGAGGAGGCTTCGTCCGCCGCCGTCATCAGTCTCGTCAGGCAGGGCGACGGCGACTCGGACGGCGAGGTCGTCTGGCTTGGGCCTGCGGACGAACGGGAGCTGCTCGTGCCGGCCGGAAGCTATCGGGTGGTGTTGCAGGATGGGCAGTTCCGCGGCGAACGGAGCATCGTCGTGCCGAGCGGCAGCAGGGGGGCGCCACCGCTGGCCTCCGCCGTCGGCCGCATCCGTGTCGAGGCGCGTGACCACATCGGTCTGGAGCAACCGGCCGAGCAGGTTCTGTTCCGCATTCTGGAGGACGATCCGACGGCGCCGGACGGCCGCCGTGAGGTGGCGCGCTCGGCTGCGAGCGAGGCGGAGTTCAAGTTGCCGGCGGGAACCTACCATCTGGTCGCGCGCAAAGGCGCCGCGGAGGTGCGCGAGCTGATCCCGCTCGGCGCGGGCGATGACGTGAACCGCATTCTGGACCTGAAGCTCGCGCGCGTCTCGCTCTCGGCCCGCCTGCCGGGTGAGGCTCCCCCGGCCGTCGAGAAGGCCACCTGGCGGGTGTTCCAGCTCGCCGGGGGCAGCGACACGGCCGTAGCCCGCTCCATCCGCCTCGAGCCGGAGCTGCAGCTCCCGGCGGGCCGCTACCGGATCGAGGTGCGGCTGGGGCGTCTCAACGCCGTGGCCTCGCGCGAGGTGGAGCTGACGGAGGCCAGCGAGCAGTTCCTCGTGCTGGACCCGCAGGCCGCCCGGCTTCAGCTGCGCCTTTCGCACGGCGGCTTGCCGCTCGGCGGGGACGTCTTCTGGGAGGTGCGCGACAGCTCCGGACAAGTCGTCTGGCGCACCATGGAAGCGGAGCCGCGCGAGTTTCTGGCCGCGGGGCGCTATACGATTCGGGCGGAGACACGAGAGCGGCGGCTGGAGCAGACCGTTGATCTCAGCCCTGGCGAGGCACGTACGGTTGAAGTGGCGCTCGAATAACACAATCGGGCTCTATACCGGCCGTTGAATCGGGGCAGCCGGGTTGCGCTTCGAGCTCAAGAAGCAAAATGCAATGTGGGGGTGATCCGATGACGCGTGCTTCCTCGGGTCTTTGGCGGTGGGGCTTGCTGCTGCTTGCGGCGCTCGCGCTGGCGGTGATTGCGGCCCAGGCTCACGCCCAGCAGCCTGCCGCTACCAGCGCCTGGCCTACGAACACAGAAACCGAAGGCGGCGATGCTGGCGCTGCCGCGCAGCCAGCGCCGCTGTTGCCCAACACCACAGTCATTCCCTGGCAGCCGTCGACGAAGCCTGGCGCCAAGTCATCTGAAGACTCGGACGAGACGCAGGTGACACTTGTCGCGCTGCTGACGCAGGATGGTCAGCGGATCGAATCCGGCCTCGTTTGGCGTGTTTTCAAGGATGACGGGGACGGTGACGAGACCGGCCGGAAGGAGCTCGTGATCACGCGTCGCGAGGCGAGCCCGGTGCTGCGCCTGCCGCCCGGTGACTATTTCGTCAACGCTGCGTTCGGGCGGGCGCACCTGACCCGCCGCATCAGCATCAAGCCGGGTGTGCAGTCGGTGGAGGCCTTCGTGCTCAACGCCGGCGGACTGCGCCTGGCGGCCCTGGTGAACAACGGCGAGACGGTGCCGTCGAACAGCGTCAGCTACGATATCTTCTCGGACGAGCGTGACCAGTTCGGCAACCGGACCAGAATTCTGAGCGGCGCCAGGCCCGGCGTCATTGTCCGCCTCAACTCGGGCATTTATCACGTCGTTTCGACCTACGGAGACGCCAACGCCAGCGTCAGCGCCGACGTGACCGTGGAAGCGGGCAAGCTGACGGAGGCGACCGTCACGCATTCGGCCGCTCGAGTCACGCTCAAGCTGGTGACTCGCTCCGGCGGCGAGGCGCTGCCCGACACTCAGTGGAAGATTCTCGATACCGGCGGTGAGGTTGTCACCGAGAGCGTCGGCGCTCTTCCGGTGCATATTCTGGCGCCGGGCCAGTACACCGCAATGGCGCGATCCGGCGGCCAGGTGTTCCGGCGAGACTTCGCCCTCGAGCGCGGCGAGGTGGCCGAGGTCGAAGTGGTGATGCAATGAGCAGCGTGAGGCCGTGAGGTCGCCAAAGTCGTGAAATCGTATGGTGGATGGATCGCTTCGCCACGACTTCACGATTTCACGACCTCACGATTTCACGACTTCACACCCTCCTACCTGAACGGCGGCGCCTGCATCAGCCCACCCTTGGACCAGACAGCATTGGCCCGCCGATCGAGCCGCAGGGGAGAGCGCGTCCCGACGTTCCGCTCGAACAGCTCCCCGTAATTCCCGACCTGCCGGATGACGTGGTAGGCCCAATCGCGGCTGAGCCCAAGCGAGGCGCCGAGATCACCTTCCGTGCCGAGAAGCCGTCTCACCTCGACGACTTTGGATGGACGTGCAGCATCGACATTGCCGCTGTTCACGCCGTGCTCCTCGGCCGTGATCAGGGCGTAGAGGACCCAGCGCACTATGCCGAACCACTGCGGATCGCCCTGGCGCACGACGGGGCCGAGCGGCTCTTTCGACAGCAGCTCGGGCAAGAGCTGGTGCTGACCCGCGCTGTCTATCGTGGCGCGCACGAGGGCCAACGTGGAGATATCGGCGCTGAGCGCCGTGCATCTCTCGTTGAGATAGGCCTGCACGGCCGCGTCCCATTTTTCGAAGGCATGGACGGTAAAGCGCATTTCGCGCTGGCCGAAGTACTCGGCAACGTGTTGCTGGGCAGGCGTCTCGGCCAGCACGCAGATGCTTGCACCACTGAGCTCCAGGACGCTCGTGACGGCCTGCGCCCGCCGGACCATCACGCCCTGGCCATCATGGAACAGCGTGTCGACGAAGCGCGCGCCGAGATCCATGTCGCGGCTCAGCGTCCAGGTGGCGCTGCGCGCCAGCAGATCGACGTCGCCGGCCCTGAGTGCAGAAAAGCGCTCCGCGAGTGCAAGCGGGCGATACTTGACAGCAGTTCTGTCCTTGAAGATCGCGGCGGCAAGTGCCGCGCAGAAGTCCACGTCGAGCCCAGACCAGACACCTTGCTCGTCGACGTGCGAGAACCCGAGCGGGCCATCGGCGACGCCGCAGAGCACGTGCCCACGCGCACGGACCTCGTCGAGCGTCGCGCCCGCAGCAGCAGTGCAGCCGATTGCCAAAAGCAGGGCACCTCCAGCCGCGGCGAGCAAACCGCGTGCTCTCTGTCCGGCCCAGGTCGTCATGGAAAAGGTCAATTCTGCTTCCTGATGCTAAACAGTTCCCCGGCAGACCCAGGCGCCTCCTGAGCGCCCGGGCCGCAGTCTCTGCTCTCTTACGGGTTTGAGCGACGGCTGCTCAGGCAGGCATGGCCATCTCGACGAGCCGGCCCCAGTAGGAGACCCCCACCGGAATGGCTTCGTCGTTGAAGTTGTAGGCCGGGTGGTGCAGGCCGGCGCTGTCGCCGTTACCAAGGAAGATGAATGCGCCGGGGCGCTTCTCCAGCATGAAGGAGAAATCCTCTCCGCCCATGACCGGCGGCAGGTCGGTATCCACCTTGTCCTTTCCGGAGACCTCGGCAGCAACGGCGGCAGCGAATGCCGTCTCGCGCTCGTGATTGCGGGTCACCGGATAGTCCCGTCTGTAGATCACCTCGGCGCGGGCGCCGAACATGGCAGCCGCTGCTTCGGTGACCTCGACGATCCGCTTCTCCAGGATATCCCGCACGTGCGGCTGCAGCGATCGCGCTGTGCCCGTCAGCTTGGCCTGCGCCGGGATCACGTTCTGCGCATCGCCGGCGTGGAACATGCACATCGAAACGACGCCGGACTCCAGCGGATCGACGCTGCGCGACACCACGGACTGCAGTGCCGTGATGACATGTGCGCCGACAAGGACTGTATCGATGCACTGGTGCGGCTTGGCCGCGTGCCCGCCCTTTCCGTCTATCGTGATGTAGACCCTGTCCGATGCGGCCATCAGTGGGCCCGGCCGCAAGCCGAAGCTGCCGACAGGCATGCCGGGCTGGTTGTGAATGCCGTACACCTCCTGGATGCCCCAGCGGTCCAGAAGGCCGTCCTCGATCATCGCCTTGGCACCGGCACCGCCTTCTTCCGCGGGCTGGAAGATTAGCACGACCGTGCCGTTGAAATTCCGTGTCTCACAGAGGTAGCGGGCGGCGCCGAGCAGCATGGTCGTGTGGCCGTCATGCCCGCACGCATGCATGCGTCCCGGTACGGTCGAAGCGTAAGGCAGACCCGTGGCCTCCTCGATCGGTAAGGCATCCATGTCGGCCCTGAGCCCGATGACCTTTCCTGAGTCAGTGCTACGCCCGCGGATCACGCCGACGACGCCTGTGCGTCCGATTCCGGGTACGACCTCGTCACAGCCATAGGCCTTCAGCTTCTCCGCCACGATCCCCGCCGTCCGATGCACCTCGTAAAGGATTTCGGGGTGCGTGTGCAGGTCGCGGCGAAGCTCGGTGAGCTCCTCGTGCATCCCTGCGACGCGGTTCAGGATCGGCATGGCGAATGGTCTCCCTCTGAACGGACGAGTGTGATGATCCAGAAGCTCGCCTGTGCCGCGATCTGAATCACACTAGCGCCTCTACGATTCTTGGTGTCCCTTTTTGCTTCCGATTGTGTGCTCCCGAGCCCGGATCCGAACGGGCGAACTTCGGAATCGGGGCACTTGCGTCTGGCGCGCCTCGGATGGTTGCCGGGAAGCTAACCTGAATGGCCCGTTTGGACAAATGCGACGGAGGGCCGTGTGGCCAAAGTGGATCAGATCCGCCGGTAGGTGTGATAGCGCCCCGGCGGAACGCCGTCCGGCAACGGCTGGGCCTGAAGGCTATGGTGGGATAGCTCGGTCGACGTAACGACCAGCGCGCCGGGGCTCACCAGCGCGAGCACGGCCTCTGGCAACCACTGTTGCAACCGGGCCTCATCTGCGGGGACGCCATTGCCGAGATCGGCATGGAGCAGGGCGGCGATGGCGCCGAACTCGCGCCCGAATGCCGGGCTCGTAACCCTTATGTCTCCCAGGACGAGATCATCCGCGGGCGGCACGCTCAGCGGGTTCGCCACGAGCGAACGATCGAAGGCGATGACGCGCCGGCGCGGCAGAAGCTGGCGAAGGTGGTCATAGGTCCGGCCGTTTCCAAGGCCGAGCTCGACGGCGGGGCCGGGGAGCCGCTCACCCGCGGCGTTCAACTCTGCCGCCGCTGCTTCGAGCAGGATCTTCTGGGCCTGCAATCGGCCGATGAAGCTGTCGAGGCGACTCATGGCGCCTCGCTCGTCAGTTCCGGCTGCTTCTCCTCGCGCGCGGTCTTGTCCGGCTCCGAGAAGGCGTATGCCTTGATGGGCTCGTCGTGGCCGCGCATCGGCACCTCGCGCACGACCGCCCCCGGGAGTCTTGCCCGCGACGCGTGCAACGCTGCGTCAGACACCAGCATGTCGGCGAGCAGCTCCTTCGTCGCGCTCTCGAGCCGGCTGGCAATGCTGACGGTCTCACCCAGAGCGGTGACCATGTAGCCACGCGCATCATCGCCGACCCGTGCGATCACGGCGGAGCCCGTGTGGACACCGATGCCGATCCGCAAGGGCATCGGCAGCGCCGAACCGAGCTCCGCATTGAGCGTACGCGCAACCCGGAGGATGTCGCGCCCGGCAGCAATGGCATCGCGGCTGCCCATGCCCTTCTGCCCACCAAGGCCGAAGATGGCCATGGCACCGTCGCTCAGATACATGCCGATGCGCCCGTCGTGCGCCTCCACGGCCTGCGTGATCTCGGCCAGGAAGCGGTTGACGAGTAGGACGGTTTCGGCAGGGAGCTGCTTCTTCGACAGGGTCGTGAAGGCGCGGATGTCGACGAACAGAATCGTCACGTTACGCTCGACGCCCCACTTGTAGCTTTCCTCCTCCCAGTCGAGACCGGCTTCCCGTGCGATGGCCGGCAGAAGGATCTGGACCGAGATCGGGTGCTTCGGGCGGATCTGGCAGGCAAGACGCACGCTGGCCGGCGCCGAGATGCGGCTCAATACGGTGCGCTCGGCCGGGGTCGGCGATGGCAGCGTATCCTGGCCCGCGAGCACCAGCACGCGGCACGTGGAGCAGCGGCCACGGCCGCCACAGAGCGAGGGGTGCGGGATGCAGTTCAGGCGGCTTGCCTCGAGCAGCGTGGTTCCTGGCCTGATCGCGATCTCCCCGTGGCCGACATAGCGGATCGGTACGATGCCTCTCATGCGGCGGACGAGGGCGATGGCGATCATCGCCGCAATGAGCAGGACACCGGCGACAACGAGGAGCTGATGGGAAAGCTCGACGGCCCGATGCAGGCCCTCGATCTGCTCCGGCAGGCGTGGCGCGGCCGCCGGGACAAGGGCTGCCGTCTCACGTCCCGCAGCGATGAATCCGGCGATCGCCAGCAGTGGAATGGCGAAGGCGAGCGCAAACCCGATCTCCCGCACGCGACCGAACCAGGTCCTGTGCCGGAATACGTAGTGCAGGCCGATGATGCCGTGAAACCAGGCAACGAGGATGAGCGTGATCTGCCAGGCGAGGTGCGTCGGATAGAGCAACTGCAGCAACGCCGGATAGGAGTCGTCGGTGCCCAGCACCGCGCTGCCATAGCGTGTGCCGATCGCGTGCTCGACAACCAGCACCGGAATCGCCAGCCCAAGGACGATCTGGACACCTTCCTCGAGCGGCATGCGGCAGGCCCGCCGCACGACGATCCTCTTCAGAGCCAGGGCGACGTGGAGTGCCGCAGCGCCATAAAGCGCGATGGTGCCGGGCCACGTGCGCCACAGCCAGACCCGCCAGTG
>JAWLCO010000032.1:0-34830 GCA_041687075.1 Hyphomicrobiaceae bacterium
GGCCACAGCCTCGCGCAACGGCAGGATGCCTTGCGCGGGCGTGTAGCCGTGGTGACCGTCCCGCAGCGCCTTGACCGCCGCCTCGACGATGTGCTGTGGCGTCTGGAAATCCGGCTGGCCGATGCCGAGGTTGATGATGTCGCGGCCCTGTCGTTGCAGCTCGGCGGCGCGTGCGAGCACTTCGAACGCCGTCTCTGTCCCCAACCGATCGAGATTTCCTGCGAGCTGCAGCATGTCATTCCCCGTGTAGTCCATGAATCCGTGAGGAATGTTGCACGAGGCGGGCGCAAGCGGAAGAGCCCTTGCCGCAAGGCGCCCCCGCCTGATTGCAGGGATGGGGCGAGGGTCAGGCGAGCACGGCGTAGAGCCCGAGGCCTATGGCGGACGCGATCGCTAGCCCGACCAGGAACCCGGTGACGCGTTGACGGACTTCCGTCGGGAACTCGTCGTCGTAGCCGTACCGCACCGGCGACGTCACCCCCACTGGCGACAATCGCACCGGTTCTCGCAACTTCGGCAACGAAGCTGGCTCCAGCGGGACGAGAGCCGTTGGCTGACCGGCGGAAGCACTGGGGATATGGCGTCCGGTCAGCGGATCGCGCGTGAGCCGGCTGAGCCCATCGGCGTCATCGGCCTCGCTCTCCAGAGCCAGTGGAGCTTTCGCCAGCGGGGCCAGCTCGACCAGTCGCTCGGCGAGACGCTGTCTGTGTGGAGCCGGTTTGCTGACTTGCGCGGACTTCGCAGCGCGGGCGGCTTTCGCTTCGTTCAGATCCGAGATGTACTTGGACATGCCTCTGGACACGCGATGGTTGCGAACTTCGCCTGCCCCCCTGCACTCTGTGTAGCTGCCCGGAGCTCGCGCGAAAAGCGAAAATCTCAAGAAAACACAACAAAATAAAGGCCGGTGGAACGCCGGTCTCAAATCAGGACTTGCTGATGCTGGCGATCCGGTCGAGAAGCCGCGATTGGGATTGAGCATCAGCGTCCGGCCGATCGGATTCGGCTGGTGCAGGCTCCGCCGGCTTGCCGGAATCCTTGGCAGCCTCGTGTGAAACCGTCTTGCCGTTGGCCCGGTCAACCGGTTCGCCCGCGCCATCGGGGAGCTGTGGCGACGCTTCGCGAGCATTCGTGTCGTCGGACTGCCGCGCGGTGCTCCGCATCGGACCGGACCTGAGGGAGGCAGCCAAAGCGGGGTTGGCCTCAGTGATGCGCGCTGCCAGAGAGCGCCGCACCGAGGCCTTCTCATCGGCACGCTGAGCGGCCGGCGCAGCCGTACGAAGGCGGCGCATTTCGTCCCTGAACTGAGCGGACTGCAGCGCCAGGCGCTCGTTGGCGGAAGCGAGCTCGGCGCGAAGCTTCTCGACCGTCGCAGTTCGGTCCTCAACCTCCGCCTGCAACGAGGCGATCCGCGCCTTCATCGCAATTTTGCTGTCCTTCAGCATCGAGCGGCCGTCCCCGCCGCCCTTCTCGTAAGCCGCCAGCGCGGCTTCGAGCTGCCGGATCTTGGAGGCCTGCTTTTCGACGAGGTTATCGAGTGACTGAAGTCTCGCCCTGGCCGTCTCATCATCGGCGCCGTTGGCGTCCGCGTGCTCGCTGACGGATTTCAGGGCCGATTCGGCTTCGGCCAGATCCCGCCGCAGCCGTTCGAGCTCGATCTCCTGATCGTGAGCGGCGCCGTTGCCGTTGGCGCGCGCGAGGCGGCCGGGTTCCGAAGGCGTGGTGACAAGCGTCTGCAGGCGAGCGATCAGCGATTCCTGCTCACGCGTCTTGGCCCTGAGCGCTTCGAGCTCGGATCTCAGCGCCACTTCGCTTTCGAAGCGGCTGTCCCTTGCCCCGACGCGGCTGCGCAGGCCGCGGCTGGCAATGATGCCGTTGAGCCGTTCGATCTCGGCCCGCTGCTGCGCATTGATCTGCATGACCTCATCGAGGGCGCGGACGGTCTTGCCCGTCTCGGCCGTCACCGCCGCAAGCTCGCGATCCCGCTGCTCGAGCAGGCTGCGCGTCTCCGTCAGACGTTGCTCCACGGCCGGCAGGCGGTCCATCACCGTCTGCTCGAGGACGCGGCGCGCGTTGACGTTCTGTTCCAGATCGGAGCGGAGCTGCGTCAGCTCCGTCTCCAGCGCGGTGATCGTCGCGTCGCGCCTGTTGACGTCGACCTGCTGGCGAGCGGCCGTCAGCCGTGCCTTTTCCAGCTTGGTTTCCAGATCGTGAATGCGGATGGCGTACTGCGCGCGAAGCCTGTCGCGGTCGACCACAAGCTCGCCATCCGTCAGCGGCAGTACACGACGGATGTGCTTGTAAGTAAGGCGCATGGCGCGCGCCCGATAAACCGGTGCCAGCACCAGAGCGATGAGCGTGGCCAGCAGAAAGCCCAGCACCACGAGCATAACGGACTCGATCGTGATCACTGAGGCATCCCCGGACGCAATCCTGGCGGCACACAGTCGGTCAGGCTGCTACGGGTGGCGCAGCCCCGACTGAACTACAACGCGGTCTTCACCCATCCGATCCCTTTCCCGTCGAGCGAATGGCTCGATCCGCTCAGAAGGGATTCCAGGTCGGAGTACGGGTATACTTCAAATATCCGACGTTGGCACCTAGCCGGAAGCCAATTCCTGAACGAATTGGTGCGAGCACCACGTCACCATGCTTCTGGAACTGAATGCCGGCGCCGCCGACGAAGTAAGCGGAGCCCTGCACGCCACCGAAGCGATTAAAGATTTCGTATGGGTGCCGCAGGTTGTAGACGAGGATCATCGTCTTCGATCCCTCGCCGCCGAAATCGTAGCCGACGGACGGTCCCTGCCAGTACACTTTATGGACGCCTGCATCCTTGGTGTAGAGCGTACCCTCGCCGTAGCGCAAACCGGCGATGAAAGCGCCGCCGGCGTCCTCACCCAGGATATAGCCATTCGGGCGCCCGGCTTTCTGGAAGGCATACTCGACGACGTTGGCCAGACCTCGGCTCACCGAGCCGAAGAAGGCGTGGCCCGTATCGAGGATCTCGTTACGCGAGTAGGTGCGATCGTCGTACCGGTCGTATGCGCCGTAGTCCTGTGGCGGCGGCTCGCCATAGCCGCGCCGAGGTTCCGGTGCCGGGCCATAATCCCGCTCGTAAGGCTCCGGTCCGGGCTCGGGATAAGGCGCATAGCGCTGGTCGTCGTTCCCGTAGGCGTGTCCCGAACTCGCAGGCGGCGGGACATAAGCATCGCCATTGCCGCCGGAGCGATAGGTGTCATCTGCGCGATAGGCGCCGCGCTGAGGATAGTCATTGCTCCCGCCATAGCCACTATCCGGCTGGTAGGCGTCGGTGCGCGCGTAAGTGTTCGACCCGCCAGGGGATGACGCGGGGTTGTCCCACGGCAGCCTCTCCTGGGCTTGAACCGAGGCTGGTCCGAGCAGCACCGCGCCCAATGCGATCGATGTGGCAAGTGTACCGGCCGTCCGGAGGATCGAGCGCAATCCGAGCATGGCTCTACTCGTCGTTAGACTGACTACCAACAACCTGTCATGGCTAATTCGGCGTCAACCATTCCGCAAAACTATTACCAAAGTGTGGCTGATCCGGCGGACTACAGACTGAACGCGGGGACGAGCGAGGGCCGTCCCCAGACCACGAAGCCAGGATTGATGAGGCCCCTGTCGGACTTCCCGTAGTCCAGCGGCGTTTTGTCGAGCGCTGTCACCGCGCCGCCGGCGGCGAGCACGATGGCGTGTCCGGCAGCCGTATCCCATTCGCTGGTGGCGCCGAAGCGCGGGTAGATGTCGGCTTCGCCACGCGCGACCAGGCAGAACTTCAGGGATGAGCCGATGCTGCGGCAACTTGCGATCCGCGGGTCGGCCACGAACCGCTCGTTCTCGGGCGTGCGATGGGACCGGCTGGCGACCGCGACAAGCCGGGCCGGGTCCGGCTCGCGCGTACGGATGGGGGTCGGCTGCAGACGGGCGAGACCCGCGGCATCTGCATCCGGCGAAACCCGCAGCTCTCCGGCCTTGTCTTTGCCAAGTGTCACATACAGCTGATTGAAGGCAGGGGCATAGATCAGCCCGAAACGCGGCGTCCTCTCAGTGACGAGGCCGATGTTGACGGTAAAGTCTGTTCCGCCGGCAACGAACTCCCGCGTGCCATCCAGCGCATCAACGAGGAAGAACGCGTCACCGAAGGCCGGACATTCGCCCCGGCTCACGGCTTCTTCTGCCACAACGGGAACACCTGGCGCGCAGCGGGCGAGTGCCTCCAGAATGATCTCCTCGGCTTCCCGATCTGCCGCCGTCACGGGGCTCGCGTCGGCCTTCGATTCTACGACGAAACCGGCCCGGCGGTGATGCATGATGGCAGCGCCTGCCGCAACGGCGGCGCCGAGCAATTCGTTTGCCAGTCTCGCGAAGTCGACATCCATGGAAGGAGGCTTCCAACCGTTTGATTCTGCAGGGCTCTAGGGAAGCTCATTGTGCTCGAACGGCAGTTCGGAGGTGACGAGCGAACCAATCCCCAGGAAAGTGCGCCGGGTGGCCGGGCCACGGCGATCCGATCTTGGCAATGATATGGCGGCGCAGGTATCAACACGCAAACGGCTTTTGGCAATCTGACAGTCGGCCCGCGTGAGCGCCTCCCGCGCATGGGCTGCCGGACGCATCTCCAGATGAGGGGGCTTTGATGAGCCAGCGCTCGCATCCGACCGATCTCGAGCTTGCAGCTCTCATCTCGAGCAAGATCTGTCACGACGTCATAGGTCCCGTCGGGGCGATCTATAACGGCCTGGAAATCCTGGACGAGGACGACAACGCCGAAGCGCAGTCCTACGCGCTCGAGGTCATCCGCAACGTCACGGAGCAGGCCTCAGCCCGGCTCCAGTTCGCCCGGTTCGCCTTCGGCGCAGCTGGCTCGGCGGGGTCGGTGATCGACCTGACGACGGCGGAGCAGATCTCCCGCGGGTTCATCGGCAACGGGAAGCACAGGCTAAGCTGGCATCTGCCGCCTGGTCAGATGGTCAAGGATCAGGTGAAGCTCCTCCTCAATATGATTGCGAGCGCCGTTACGGCTCTGCCGCGCGGTGGCGACATCGACGTCGCGATGGCCGGGACGCTGACGACGCCCGCCTTCGCAATCCGCTGCCGCGGTGCGGGCGCGCGCCCGCCGCAGCATTTGACCGAGTTCGTCCGTGGGGGCCAGCTGCCGCGTCTGGACGCCATGAGCATTCAGGCCTACTACACATGGCGACTCGCCCATACGGCAGGCATGCTGCTCGGCATCCATCAGGAAGATGGGGACATCATCTTGACAGCCCAGCCGAGAGCTGCGGCACGCCGCTAGCTGGGTCTGTTTGCATACAGACAATCCGAATCCATCGTACGAGTGATGAGCGCCGTTCAATATTTGGAGTTGACGGCGGAACTGATGAGTGCTGTTTTCCCGGCCGCCAAATCCAGGGGATGTCCGTTCTCCACGGACCCAGAATGGGTTCTGGCAATCCGCTTTGGCGGCGTCTGACATCAGAGAGCCGATAGTGAGCCGAAACTGAGAAGGCTCACGTCGCGAGGGAAACGTCCTGCGGCCATCCCGGCCGAGCCAATCCGCAAAATGGAGGTCCTTTCCTGCCCGCCAAGGCAATCGCGAAACTGCGTATGGAGGTCTCATGTATCGGATGCTCACGTTGATCTGGGCGATGGGAGTCGTGTTGTTCGCCTCACATGCTCAGGCCGTGGCGCCCATGGGCGAGTACGGTCCGGCCAGGACCACAATGGTTTCCGAATCGCGGACGAGCAGCTCCGCTCATCTGGCGAATCATCACAAAACGTCCGTTCGCAAAGCAAAGCGGACCCGCGGCAAGTCAGCTCACAAGCAGAGGGTTGCGCACACGCGTAAGCACGCCCGGTCGGACGCTTCACGGCAGGTCCGCACCGCGAGCCGGCGCGCCTCTCGCACCAGGAAGGGCAAGGCCGTCTACGCCTATCGCTCCCGCCGGGTGACGGAGCAGAACCGCGTTGCGACGGCGCAAAAGTCGAAGCGCAGCCGGCGCGCTGCGAGCAGCAAGACCCGTCGCAGCCGGCGATCCGTCCCGGTCGGCACGACCCTGAACGGGCTCGCCTCCTACTACTGGCAGCCGCAGCGGGTCGCATCCGGCGGCTGGTTCAATCCGAAGGCGATGACGGCCGCGCACAAGACACTGCCGTTCGGCACCAAGGTCCGGGTCACGAACAAGCGCAACGGCCGCTCGGTCGAAGTCACGATCAATGATCGCGGGCCCTATGTCGCCGGCCGCATTATCGATCTTTCGGACGCGGCAGCCGGTGCGATCGGCATGAAGAAAGCCGGTGTCGTGCCCGTCGAGGTGCAGGTGGTCGGCAGGTGACGCCACTTGGATGCAGACAAAGGGAGCGGCGCGTGGTCGCCGCTCCCAGACCGAGGGCGGATATTGCCAACTCCCGCCCGAATCGCCGCCCATGACTGACCGGTCATGATCAGACGAATGCGCAAGATAAGATCAGCCCGGCTTGTCGCTTCTGCAATCGCCATGCTGGTTGCAGCAAGCGCGTATGGCCTTGCAGATGAACCATCGAAAAAGCTGGTCGGGGGCTGGCAGACGAGCATAAAGCGGATGGACGCGCCCGGTGCGGCTCCGGTCCACAGCGCGCCACGAGCCGCAAAATTGCAAACGGGATCCACCCGCGCGCATCGGCTGGAGGGCATTGCCTCTTACTACTGGCATGGCGAGAAAACCGCGTCAGGCGAGCCCTTCGATAAGAGAGCGATGACCGCCGCGCATCCGACGCTGCCGTTCAATTCGCTCGTGCGCGTGACGGATAGTGTCAGCGGCAACAGCGTTGTGGTCCGGATCAACGACCGCGGCCCGTTCGTTCCCGGCCGCGTCATTGACCTTTCGGAAGCAGCCGCGGAAGTGATCGGCATGAAGCGCCGCGGCCTGACCCCAGTCCGCCTCGAAATTCTGGCCGGCCCTGACGGTGCACAGCGCCGCTGAAGGTTGATGGCCCGAGGAGCGCGCGGCGCCGCCAGACAACTGCGCCCGGCGTTCAGCTTTCCTCAGCAATCTGCCTGCACTAGCGCTCCGAGGCGCACTGCGGCCTGTCGGTAGCCGGAAAGTTCCGATATTTTGGTGCAAGTTCCAGCATTGGAGAGCCTTGCACATCATGTCAGCCCCTGAGCGCAATCCGGCTCTCGCCCGCATCCGCACGGCCATGATCGAGAAGAAGATCACCCAGGCCGAGCTCGCGGACGCCGCGGACTGCCATCAGAAGACGATCCAGAACCTGATGAACGGCCGCCCGGTGCGTGACCAGACATTGTTCGACGTCTGCATGGTGCTGGGGCTCGATTTCGACGAGATGCAGAGCCTGTTTCGTGGTCAGCCAGGCCGCGACGAGCCCGGCCAACCGGCCCTGAATGGCGAGGTGGCCCCTGTCTATATGGGCGCCTACACGCGCGCGGCTGTGGAGGACTATATCGGCAGCTATCTCACGCTGCGGCCCGGATTTGCCGGGACGGGTACGGTGGTGGCCTACCGCACCGACATCGTCTGGGACCCCGAGTGGCCGAGCCTGCTGTTTCAGGAACGCGACCGGCCCGATGCGCCTTACTCTCATCGCGGCCGGCTTTATGTGCCGCCGGCATCCATGTTCATTCACCTGGTTTCGCTGACAAAGGGCGCGATGCGGATGATCGTCGTCTCGCAGCTCGATCGCGCAGGTCAGATGAGGGGGATCATCACGACCCTGAACAAGCAGCGTGCCATGCTGCTCCCAGTCAGCACACCGATCGTTTACCGCAAGCTCGACGACTTCGTGGGGCTGCCGCTCGGTGAGATCAGCCCGGGTGAGGCGGGCCATGCCGACTACCGGCAGATTCTGGACGAGACGGTCAAGGAAGGCTATGCCCGTCTCGTAACCATATGATGCGGCGGATCAATCCGCCGGCAGCACCGGGGAGGAAGGTATGGTGGCGGGCACAAAGATCCGGGTGGCGACGTTCGATGGTCCAGGGGCCGATCCGGTCATCCGCGAGGTGCCCTGGCCGAAGGTGCCGCCCAAGGGCGCGCTGATCCAGATCGGAGCCTGCGGCGTTTGTGGCACCGACCAGCACATCCTGAAAGGCCACTGGCCGAAGCCGCTTCCCTGGCCTTTCACGCTGGGACACGAGCTCGCCGGCGTGATCGTCGAGATCGGCTCCGAGCTGAAGACCGACTTCATGGGCAAGCCGATCGGCTTCGGCTCCAAGCTGATGCTGCCGCCGCTCATGCCATGCGGCTACTGCGACTGGTGCAAGCACTACCCGGAGCAGGCCAACAAGTGCCTGACGCCCGTCTATTACGGCCGCTATCTGGGCTTCGAGAAGCCGCCGCACCTCTGGGGTGGCTGGGCCGAGTACGTCTATGTCGATCTCGAGGAGCTGCCCGGCACCAAGATCTACAAGCTGCCCGACGATATGAGCCTGCTGCTCGGCACGCTCTCTGAGCCGCTGACGTCGTGCATCCGTGCTTTCAACCGCGCCGTCAAGGCGGGCGGGTTCAAGTGGAACGACACCGTCGTCATCCAGGGTACCGGCCCCATCGGCATTCTGGCTATCGCGGCCGCGCAGGAAATGGGGGCCGGACGTGTGATCGCGGTCGGCGCGCCGGAGGAGCCGCGGCTGAGGCTCGCCCGCGAGTTCGGCGCGGAGGCGACGGTCAATATCGAGGAAGTGACGAGCCCAGAGGATCGCATCAGGCGCGTCCGCGACATCGTCGGTGGCTATGGCGCCGATCTCGTCATGGACTGCTCGGGCCATCCCACCGCCGGCCCAGAAGGCATCGAGTTTCTGCGCGATGGCGGCACCTACGTGGAGATGGGTCAGTTCACGGACGCCGGCAGCATCATGACGAGCTGGCATCGCATCTGTACGAAGGACATCAACATTCTGGGCTCGTGGGCCTTCACGGCCAATGACCTGCCCCTCGGCGTCGACATGCTTTACAAGGCGCGGGACAAGTATCCCTGGCGCAAGATGCAAACCTTGTTTCCGTTCACGGAAGACGGCGTCAAGGAGGCCGTCGCGCAGGCGATGGCGATGAGGACGGTCAAGTCGACCATCGTTCCGTTCGAGGAGCTTCTCTGAACGGCTGTCCCATTCCGAACTGCACGTTGATAATCGCTCGGCGACACACGTGAACGGATACGTGCACGCGTTAACGGGCGGTTAACCTTTCCCCTTTCATAAGATTACCTCGGGGGGATCAGCAAAAAGCCACGATTCGGCTGCATCAGAAGCCGCGTCGCTCAAGTGGTCAGTGTTCAGCGTTTGTAGTGGTCAGCGTTCAGCGTTTGTGGAGTACGGGTGCAATGCGTTGTCGCAGAGTACGGACCATTCCGGCGGGCTCGTTGATGATGCGGGCTGCCGCTCTCGGTACCGTCCTGCTGATCGCCGCCGCCCTGACCGCATTTTCTCCCACCGCTACCGCAGCTCCCGCCAGGCCAGACGCTACGACCGAGTTTGCTACGACGCGATTTGTCGTCTGGCTCGATCGAGCGGTCGACTATGACGTTCTCTCGCTCAGCAATCCCAATCGCGTCGTTGTTTCGCTCCCCGACGTCAAGATGCGGCTGCCCGCAGGCGGCGATGACGCTGGCGCCGGATTGGTAAAATCATTCCGCGGCGGACTTTCCGCGCCGGGCCAGTCCCGGATCGTCATCGATGTGCGGGCGCCTGTGATCGTCAAGCGCTCTGAAATCGAAAAGCAGGGCCGCGGCCATCATCTCGTGCTGGATCTCGCTCCGGCACCATCCGGTAAGGTGCCCGGCCAGGCCCAGGCGAAAAAGCTGCTGATGGTGCAGCCGCCACTGCCGCGGCCAGCCTCCCGGCCCGAGGAAATCGCCGCGCGCTCCTACAAGCCCGTCATCGTCATCGACCCCGGCCACGGCGGCCATGATTCCGGCGCCAAGAAGAACGGGATCGTAGAGAAGGACGTTGTTCTCGCATTCAGCAAGGTTCTGCGGGACAAGCTCGAGGCTACCGGCCGCTATCGCGTGGTGATGACGCGGGACACCGATGTCTTCATCTCGCTCGATGGGCGCCGCGCCATCGCCGAGCGCAACAAGGCAGCGCTGTTCATCGCAGTGCACGCCGACTATGCCGGTGCCCACGCTCGCGGCGCCACCATCTACTCGCTGCGCGACAGCACGGCCCGGGCCCTCCAGCGTTCCGCCAGATCGGAGGTCGTCAAGACCGTGCTCACCAGCCAGGAGCTGGCCGGTCTCGAGGGAAACGGCGGCGATACGCATGCGATCAAGGCCATCCTGGCCGATCTCGCCGCGCGGGAGGTTGCCGTGACCCAGGAACGCACGGACATGTTCGCCCGCTCGGTGATCGAGTTCATGAGCGCTTCGACACCCATGCGTCCCAATGCGGACCGGGAAGCAAACTTCCGAGTTCTGAAGACGGCCAAGGTGCCATCGGTGCTGATCGAGCTCGCCTACGTCACGAACCCTCAAGACGCACGCAATCTCAAATCGGACGCCTGGCGCGACAAGGTCTCCGACTCGATCGCGACGGCCATCGACGACTATTTCTCTTACCAGATCGCACGCCTTCCGATGTGATCTGACGGAATCGCCGTGGGGGGAAAGACGGCGCGAAGGCCGGCCCGCGACTGACGCGGCCGGCCTTCATCCTTCTTGCCGGTCAACAGCTTGGGCGCCGTCTCCGGCCGGGCGGAACTAGACGATACTTGGCGGATGCAGAGGTTTCAGTCGCCACAGGAGCACGTAACACCACTCACCCCATCGCCGCTTCGAACTACCGGATAGCCATTCGTGCTTCCAGTGCTCGCGGCGACGACGCTCCAGACCCCCCGATCTGGGAACGGACAGCGGATGAAGGCGCTTCAGCATGGGCTGCTCCATCGTCTTGCAGTGCTGCGCCACCGGACTTCCCATCGACGGTCGCACCCGCATGTCGGGCCCCCGCGGACCTGCAGAACAGGTCCACCCCGGCTTCCCTCGGCGGGTACGATGTCTGATGGCGCAGCGGAGAGGGGACAGGAATGCGCGGGATTTCGCGCTGAAGTGACGGCGGGCGCTGCACACGGCGGTCCTGTCCACGTCCGCCTCGCGCCTGCCGGCAGTAAGGAAGGTGCCGGTCTCGTTGTTATTGTGACGTTCAGATGCCGCAAGCTGATGATGCCGTGAGCTCTGACGCGCACCTGTCCTCGCGACGAGGCCCAGAAGGTGTGCCGCATCGCGGCGGAGCAGACCGCTCCGCACGAGCAGTGTAAGCGATTCGCGGCCGATCTGTACGCAAGCTGATCGTCGAGATGCAACTGACGAGGCGTCACGAAAAAGCCGGCCGCCGCAATGGCGCCCGGCCTTTTGGATCGGCAGCGATAGGGGGCTGTCGTCAGGCGGCTCCGGCAGCTCCTGCGCCTGCCGCGCTGGCGGCGCTTGCAGCACTCGCCTCGTTCGCCTTGGCCGCCTGCTGTACGGCCTTCTGCACCTTCTCGAACGCGCGGACCTCGATCTGGCGGATCCGTTCACGCGAGACGCCGAACTCGGCCGACAGATCCTCGAGCGTCACCGGCTCGTCCGAGAGCCGCCGCGCCTCGAAGATGCGACGCTCACGGTCGTTCAGCGTCGTCAGCGCAGATTCCAGGAACGCCCTGCGGTGCGCCATCTCGTCCCGCTCGACGAGCTCTTCTTCCTGGTCCGGAGCGTCGTCCACCAGCCAATCCTGCCACTCGCCGGAGTCGAGATCGGCACGAACTGGCGCGTTGAGAGACGTGTCTCCGCCAAGCCGGCGGTTCATGGAGATGACGTCGTCCTCCGGCACGCCCAGCTTCTTGGCGATCGCCTTCACCTGGTCGGGCCTGAGATCGCCCTCCTCCAGCGCCTGGAGCTGGCCCTTGGCCCGCCTCAGGTTGAAGAAGAGCTTCTTCTGCGCGGCCGTGGTGCCCATCTTCACGAGGCTCCACGAGCGCAGGATGTATTCCTGAATCGACGCCCGGATCCACCACATGGCATAGGTGGCCAGCCGGAATCCGCGGTCCGGGTCGAAGCGTTTGACCGCCTGCATGAGACCGACGTTGCCTTCGGAGATGATTTCGCCGATCGGCAGGCCATAGCCCCTGTAGCCCATGGCAATACGCGCCACGAGCCGAAGATGTGACGTGACGAGTTTCTGGGCGGCTTCCGAATCGGCATGCTCCTGCCAGCGTTTGGCGAGCATGTACTCCTCATCGGGTTCCAGCATGGGAAAACGCCGGATCTCCTCGAGGTACCGTGCAAGGCCCAAGGACCCGCCCGCTATAGTCGGCAGCGATTTCGTGACCATCTCAGTTTCAGCCGAGTATCATTACCTGGAGTTCGGCGGTGAAACCCGGTTGCTCCCTTCCGACCCGTTGACCAGCATCACTCAGTAGAATGACCACACGAAGGCACAGTGAACCAGGCGCACAGTTGCACTCAAGTTACGTTTTTGTGCGCTGCCCAAAACGCACGGCCACGCTGGGTGATGTCCACGGAACGGAGATTGCGGATTGGAGTTCCACTGCCCTTCACCTATGTAGGAGTGTTTGTTTACTTTTACAGACCCCGCTGTCTCCCTGTAACGGTTGAGCTGCCCTCAACCCGTCGCTCGGCGAAGCGCATCGCGCAATGCCAGCAGATCGGCCGGCAGCGGTGTCTCGAATTCCATCCTCTTTCCGGTGATTGGATGCTCGAAGGCCAGAAAGGTTGCATGCAGCGCCTGCCGGCCCAGCTTCTCGAGCGCCGCTCTCGCCTCCGGTCCGAGCCGCCGGCCGCTGGCAGCAAAGCCCGAGCCGTAGGTCGGGTCGCCGAGCAGCGGGTGCCCGGCATGGGCGAGGTGGACGCGAATCTGATGCGTCCGGCCAGTTTCGAGTGCCAGCCTGACTTGGCTTACGGCTATTCTGCCGTTCGTGTCTTGATACGTCTCAACCACCCGATAATGCGTGACGGCGCGACGCCCCTGGCCGCCTTTCACCACCGCCATCCTGGTCCGGTCCCGAGGGCTGCGGCCCAGCGGGGCATCTATCGTCCCTTGTGGCCGGTCAAACTTGCCCCAGGCGAATGCCAGGTAGGCGCGTTCGAGGCGCCCATCCGCGCCGTGGGCGGCGAACTGGCTGGCGAGGCCCTGGTGGGCGGCGTCGGTCTTGGCGACCACGAGCAGCCCACTCGTGTCCTTGTCGAGCCGATGAACGATGCCGGGGCGCATGACGCCTCCGATCCCCGACAGGCTGGCGCCGCAGTGTGCGATGAGAGCGTTCACCAGCGTGCCTGATGTATGTCCCGCGGCCGGGTGGACCACGAGCCCGGCCGGCTTGTCGATCACGATCAGGTGATCGTCCTCGAAGACGACGTCGAGCGGCATGACCTCGGGTACCGGCTCGGCAGGCTCGGGCGGTGGAACCTCTATGGTCAGCGCGTCCCCCGGTTTGACCCTGGCGCCGGGGTCTTCTATGGTCCCGCGCCGATCGCTGACGTGCCCCGCTCTGATCAGAGTCTGAATGCGGGAGCGGCTGAGGTCTTCCAATCGCGACGCCAGAAAACGGTCGACGCGCTCGCCGGCCGCTTCGGCCGGCACCTCGAGCTGCAGACGCTCGGGGTGGCTCGTCATCGGTCCGGCAAAGCTCCCGAACGAGGATACGTATCGATGGCGAGACCCGAACCAGCAGATCCGTCCGCCGGCGGCGAGGGCCAGGCAGCTCTCGACGTCGACGCCCGGCAGGTGCGTATCCTCAAGATCGTGGTCATCTCACTGGGCATTCTTCTTCTTGTCGGCTTCGGCGTCGTTATTGCAAGGATCGCCTATCTCGCCACCCAACCGGCCGGTGGCATCGGCGGCACTGCGAGCCCGCGGGATATCCGGCTGGCTCTGCCGCCCGGCGCCACGATCCGCAGCACAGCCGTATCGGGCGATCGCATGACCGTCCAGTACGAGTCGCCGCAGCAGACCGGCATCATCATCATCAACCTGACCACGGGACAGATCGTCAGCCGCATCGGCCTGCAGCCTGAGGCCCCGCGCCAGTAGCAGGCCAGACTACGCCAGCCACTGTGACCACATCATTGAAAGACGGCCGCGAGGCCCCATCTTGTATGCGGCTAGGCCAAATAGCCGCTTGATTGCACGGCTCCAGTCACCTATAGCTTCCGCCCACCGGCGCTGCCCCGTTCGTCTAGTGGCCTAGGACGCCAGCCTCTCACGTTGGTAACAGGGGTTCGAGTCCCCTACGGGGCGCCAACTTCGTTGATTTCATTCGACAATTTCCCGGTTAGGCTTTTAGGTTTGGCTTCCCTCCCGGCAGAGGGCAGGGCTACGCCGCGCGATCTCCCAACCAGTGGAGCGGCCCGCGACAATGGTCGTGGCGGCAGGAGGTCGGGACGTCAGGGCCTCCAGCCTAAGGGCGCCAGCCAGGCGCCGCCTGCGGCGAGCATCGCGACCACTCCGGCCCGCAGGGTGGGATAGATGACCGGCGCGAACTCCGGCGAATGGTTGGATGGGAGCTCGTCGACGCGGCCGGCCTGCTTGGCTCGGGCGTATGTCTGCGGGTCGGTGCCGCCAACGGCCCAGTAGACGGAAGGGCGTTCCACGCGCGCGAGTGTGCGCGCTCCATTGCGCAGTGCATGATGTGCACGGCTGAATCTATCCAGAAAAAAAATCAGCAGCTGCACTCCTTGCGTTTATTGGTTTTCTTTGAGGCCGCTATTTGGTTCAAAGTGAATTGCGCGTGGTGATTTGGCGAGTGCGCGAACTGCAAATGGCAAGCAGCCGATGAAAAATTAGAACGAAAATGCCGGTAGGTTCTGCATGAGGCCGATCGGCAGTGCCAGGTTAGCTGATACGGCTCCGCGGCAATTTTCTTGACGCATCGAGCATCTGCCGGAGCACCATCTCGACGTGCTCCCGTGCGGCCTCCTCGGCTCTCGCGGCGTCGCGGTTGGCGATTGCCTCGACGAACTCCTCGTGCTGGCGCCACCAGGTGAGCTGCACCTCCCGCGAGCTGACCACGATGTCACGAAGGCGTCCCCACTCGGTCATGGAGCGGACCTCGTTGACCGCATCGAAGACGGCAAGCAGCAGCGTATTGTGAGCCGCCTGTGCCACGGCCCGATGAAGCGTCGCGTCCCAGAGCTCATAGGCTTGCGACTCGGTCACGACGCCCGTTTTGCGCACGGCATGGCGCATGTGCGCGATTTCCTGCTCTGTGGCCCGAATGGCGGCGAAACGCGCGATCTGCGGCTCGAGAATGAGACGCATCTCCATCAGCTCGTGCGGGCTCGTCGCCTGACTTACCACTGAAAGCCGGGCATCACTGCCCGCTGGCCGCATGCCCACGAACGTGCCTTGCCCGACATGCCGCCAAAGCTTGCCCCTGGCCTCCAGGCGCTCGAGCGCCTGGCGAAGCGTGCCGCGGCTGATCCCGAGCTCTCGACTGAGCGTGCGCTCCGGCGGAAGGCGGGTTCCCGGACCGAGATTGGACAACATGTGCCCAAGAGCGTCTTCGGTTGTCTTGAGTTTCCCCATATCAATGCCCGGCCTTTAATCCAATTTCCAAATTGGTACAAAATCACCAGCGAAACTTCAATCCGCGGATTGCCCGATAATCTATCTGATTGCCGAGATTTTTTGCATATCCCGGCAATTCCTGGCCAGAGGTTCTTCTGTTGTCACCATTGTTGAATTGGTCTATCGTTTACGGAGTGGGCGAAAGAGCGCCCGCAAATCAAAGGAGGCGGATTGGCAGGATGACCAGTGATGTCGGGGTGCCAGAACTCCCGGAATTGTCGGTCGCCCTGTGAGCCGTTTTCCAGGCGGAAACCGAAGCCAGGGAGGAGACCATGAAGCGCCGTTCTTTTCTCAAGGCGGGGCTTTTCGGAGGTGCGGCTGCCACTGTTGCGGCCCCCGCCGTCGTCCGCGCACAAGAGACGTTCCGCTGGCGCATGACAAACGCCTACGCGCCGGGAGCACCCTTCTACACGACCGGTCCGGGCAGCCCAGACGATTTCGCCAAGCGCGTCGAGCAAATGTCTGGAGGGCGTCTGAAGATTCAGCACTTCGGCGCCGGCGAGCTGATCCCGGCCCTGGAAGGTTTCGACGCCGTGCGCTCGGGCACCGTCGAAATGAATGCTGCCAATGCCTATTTCTGGGCCGGCAAGAGCTTTGCCGCACAGTATTTCACCACGGTGCCTTTCGGGCTCAACTTCGCCGGCCAGAATGCCTGGCTCTATCACGGTGGCGGGCTCGACCTCTGGCACGAGCTTTATAGCGACTTCGGGCTCGTTGCCTTTCCCCTCAACAACACCGGCGTGCAGATGACCGGCTGGTTCCGCGAGCCGATCACGTCCATCGGCGATCTGGACGGGCTCAAGATGCGCATCCCGGGGCTCGCAGGCCAAGTCTACGCCGCGCTCGGGGTGAACGTGAAATTGCTGCCGGGTGGTGAGATCTTTCCGGCGCTCGAGCGCGGCGTGATCGATGCCGCCGAGTTCGTCGGCCCCTACCAGGACCGCCGGATGGGGCTGCATAACGCTGCCAAGTACTATTACACGACCGGCTGGCACGAGCCGCAGAACACGGGCGAGCTCCTGATCAACAAAGCGACGTGGGAGAAGCTGCCGGCTGATCTGCAGGCGATCGTAAAGGTCGCGGCGCAGTCCACCACACTCGAAAGCTATGCCTGGTCGGAGGCAGTGAACGCCGAGGCGCTGACCGATCTGGTCGAGAAAGAGGGCGTGAAGGCCCAGGTTCTGCCCGCCGAGATCGTCAGCCGCATGCGTGAGGTCACTCGCGAGATCCTCGAGCAGAAAGCCGCCGAGGATCCGGTGGTCAAGAAGGTGCACGAGGCCTTCTTCGCTTTCAAGGAGAAGTGGGAGCGCTGGTCAGCGGTCAGCGAGAGCGTCTACTACGGGCAAGTTCTCAAAAGCTGAGCGGGAAGACCGGCGCGCGGCGAAAGCCTGTGTAGCTGGCGCGCATCCCTGGTCGTGACGACGAAAAGGCGGGCCGCGCTCAACGAGCCCGCCGTTAAACAGACGGAGGACGCCGTGGAGGGAGCCAACCAGACCGCCGATCCCCCCGAGACTTATGGCGATGACCTTGCGGGGCGCGTTGCCCGTTTTTTCGAGGCAATCGTCGAATGGGCCGGGCGGCTGATGATGCTGGTGGTCTTCGTGATGGTGCTGCTGATCACGACCAATGTGATCCTGCGGTATCTGTTTTCGATCGGCCCGGTTTCGCTGCAGGAGCTCGAATGGCATCTGATGGTTCCGGTGGCGCTGATCGGCAGCGCCTATACGCTGCGCCATCACGGTCATGTTCGAGTGGACATCCTTTATGACAGCTTCAGCGGCCGCACGCGGGCCGTGGTCAATCTGCTGAGTTCCATCGGGCTGCTCGTCACCTCGGTTCTGATCGTCTGGCTCTCTCTCAACTTCGTCTATCAGGCTTACGCGATCGGCGAGGGCTCTCCGGACCCCGGCGGTCTGCCCTACCGGTTCATCATCAAGGCCATGATCCCGCTCGGGTTCAGTCTGCTGGCGCTACAGGCCATGGCGCACATCATCCTCTATTCCAAACGTGCGCTCGGCAGGTGAGGCCATGGAAGGTGAAACTCTGGCCCTGCTGATGTGCGCGTCCTTCATCGGCATGCTGTTCGCCGGCGTGCCGGTGGCGATTGCGCTGATCGTTTCGGGATTCGCCTTCGGCTATCTCGGCTTCGGGATGACGCTGTTCAACCTGATTCCGCTCAGGATTTTCGGCGTCGCCACCAATTACACGCTGCTGGCCGTACCGCTTTTCGTGTTCATGGGCGTCATGCTCGAGCGATCGCGGCTGGCCGAAGACCTGCTCGACGTTATCGGCTTCCTGTGTGGACCCCTTCCAGGCGGAATGGGTCTTGCCATCGTTCTGGTTGGTGTGCTGATGGGCGCCGCGACGGGCATCGTCGGAGCCACTGTCGTGACGCTCGGCCTGCTTACGTTGCCGGTCTTTCTCAAGCGCAACTATAGCAAGCCTCTCGCTTGCGGCGTCATCTGCAGCTCGGGAACCCTCGGCCAGATCATACCGCCGAGCCTCGTCTTGATTTTGCTGGCCGACATCATGGCCGAATCGGTGGGCACGATCTTTGCCGCGGCCATGATCCCGGGGCTGGTGCTGGCCGGCATCTATCTCGTTTATCTTTTCGTTTTCGGGCTGCTCCGGCCCGATATGGCGCCGCCTATTCCGAAGGAAGAGCGCGCATTGAAGACCCGCGGCCAGCTGGTCGAGGACGTTTTCAAGGTCGTGCTGCCGCCGATCGCGCTCATTCTGGCAGTGCTCGGCTCGATCATCGGCGGCGTGGCGGCGCCCACCGAGGCTGCCTCGATGGGGGCAGCAGGAAGCCTCCTGATCGCCGCCCTGTCTCGGCGGCTCGACTGGCCGACTCTCGCCGGCACGCTCAGGAATACCCTGAACATCTCGGCGATGATCTACTTCATTCTCATAGCCTCGCAGGCGTTCTCGCTGGCCTTCCGTGGACTTGGTGGCGACGCTTTGGTCGAGTCGATGTTCGAGGCCGTGCCGGGAGGTACGACCGGCGTCTTGATCTCCATGCTGGTGATCTTGTTCTTCCTCGGATTCTTTCTGGAGTGGATCGAGATCTCCTACATCGTCATGCCGCTGTTCGTGCCCATTCTCCGCAGCGCCGGTGTCGACATGGTCTGGATGGCGATTCTCGTCGGCATGACGCTGCAGACCACCTTCCTCACGCCGCCGGTCGGATGGTCCCTGTTTTTTCTGAAGGGCGTGACGCCACCTTCGATCAAGGCGAGCCACATCTACCTGGGGGTGGCACCTTTCGTGGTGCTGCAAGTGATCGCCGTCGTTCTGGTCTTCATCTATCCCGACATCGCTCTCTGGCTACCGCGGGCGATCGGCTGGTGATCTGATGCATCGGGGATAGGGGGAAAAGGCAATGCTGCAGACACCGAGATCGACGCGCGGCATGGTCGTCGCGCCTCATCATCTCGCGGCGGAGGCTGGTCTGCGTGTTCTGCGCGAGGGTGGCAATGCGATCGAGGCCATGATCGCCGCGCTGGCCACCATCGCTGTCGTCTACCCGCACATGAACGGGCTCGGTGGGGATAACTTCTGGCTCATCCGCACAGGCGATGGCCCGCCAGTTGGGATCGATGCCTGCGGAGGCGCCTGGAATGGAGCCGATGCAGAGCACTATCGGGCGCGCTGCATGGATTCCATTCCGAACCGCGGTCCTCTAGCGGCGATAACCGTCGCCGGCGCTGTCTCCGGCTGGCAGGCCGCGGCCGAGCTGGCCAGTGAAATAGGCGGGCGGATGCCCCTGGCACGCCTGTTCGAGGACGCTATTTTCTATGCGCGAAACGGCTTTCCCGTAACCCGCAGCCAGCACGCCAATACCGCAGCAAAGCGCGACGAGCTCGAGCCCGTTCCTGGTTTCGCCGCTCACTATCTTCCGGGTGGCGCCGTGCCCGGCATCGGCGTGCTTTTCCGTCAGCCGGCCTTGGCTACCACCTTGGAACAGCTGGCCGCAAATGGACTCGACGATTTCTACCGAGGCGAGCTGGCACAAGTGATCGCCGCCGATCTCGAGGCGGTCGGCAGCCCCATTCGCGCCCAGGATCTCGCCGCCCAGCGTGCGGTCCGCGTGCGGCCTCTTTCGCTGCACGCGTTCGGGGCGACGATCTACAACCTGCCGCCGCCGACCCAAGGACTGGCCGCGCTGATGATCCTCGGCCTGTTCGAGCGGCTTCGTTGCCGCGAGGCGGAGGGGTTCGATTTCGTGCACGGTCTGGTCGAGGCGACCAAGCGCGCCTTTCGCGTGCGCGACGCGCACATAACGGACCCGGCCTATATGGATGTCGACTGCGAGGCCTTCCTCGCACCGGACTTTCTGGACGCCACGGCGGCGGAGATCGACCGCCGCACGGCCCTGCCATGGGCCGGCGGCCACACGAAAGGCGATACCGTGTGGCTCGGGGTGATCGATGGCGAGGGCCGTGCGGTAAGCTGCATCCAGAGCCTCTATTGGGAATTCGGCTCGGGGTTGGTGCTCCCCGCGACGGGGATTACTTGGCAAAACCGGGGCACGATCTTTCAACTAGCGCCGGATGCCCGTAACGCGCTGAAGCCGGGGCGCAAACCGCTTCACACGATCCAGCCCCCGCTCGCCGTGTTCGACGATGGGCGGGTCATGGTGTATGGCACCATGGGCGGCGATGGCCAGCCTCAAACCCAGGCTGCCATCTTCACCCGCTATGCCGCTTTCGGGCAGGAGCTCCAGCACGCCGTGACTGCGCCGCGCTGGTTGCTCGGCCGCACTTGGGGCGAGCACAGGATGAGTTTGCGCATGGAGCGCCGCTTTGCGGAAGAGGCCATGGCCGCTCTCGCCCGCGCCGGCCACGATCTCGAGGCAATCGACCCCTTTGACGAGATCACGGGGCACGCTGGAGCGGTCGTGAGAACCCCAACCGGTGTGCTGGAAGGCGCAGTCGATCCGCGCGGCGATGGCGTAGTGGCCGCGTTCTGACTGCGCCAGTCGCTCAGCCTTGGGAATCCTTCTGGCTGGAGGAGAGTTCGTCCTGGGCCGCGTGGAACCGGCGAGCGTAATCACAATACGTCGGCCAGATCGATGCGATCATCTCCCGTTTCTCGTCATCGAGCTGAGAAAGCTTGCGAGCAGGGCGTCCCCCGTAAAGCCAGCCGCTCTCCAGAACCTGCGCCGGCGTGGTGTGCGCGCCGGCCGCGAGCAGAACGTCGTCGCCAATCATCGTCCCCGGCGCGACGATCGCCCCGATTCCGATCAAGGCCCGGTCGCCCACTGAACAATCCGTCATCAGGACGTTGTGGCCTATTGTGGCGTCCCGGCCGATTTCAACGGCGCGATCGACACAGCGTATGACGGTGTTGTCTTGGATATTCGTATTTGCGCCGATGCTGATCTGGTGCTGAGCGGCGTCGAGATCGCAACCGAACCATATCCCATTCTCGCCACCCGCGATGATGTGGCCGGAAACGTGCGCAGTGGACGCAACGAACAATGCGCCGAAACGTTCGATGCGCGCGGGTTCGCTAGGCTGGGCCGCCGTTTCGTCGGCGCGCGCGCGTAGCGCCGCCTGCAGTTTATCCAGCTCGCCCGGCTCCAGTCTGCGCACCGGCTTTGCCGGCAGACCGTCATAGAGCCAGCCGCCCTCGAGCGTGGAACGCGGGAATACGATGCTGCCATCGGCAATAGCACATTCATCAGCGATTTTCGCGCCATCGAGAATGACGACGCCGTCGCCAAAGTGGCAGTTGTCACCGACCGTGCAGGCGTGAATCACCGTGTTCGTGCCAGCGGTGACATTCGAGCCGATCACGGCCGGCAGGACATCGTGCGCGATGTGGACTGTCGACCTCGGGCCAAGGCGGAAGTTATCGCCAATTCGCACGTAGTGGCCGTCGGCGCGAATTGCCGAACGCTGCCCCAACCACGCGTCGCGGCCGAGGGTGGCCCGGCCCAGGACAGCTGCGCCCGAGCCGGCGTGTACGGGGCACCCAGCGAATTTCGGCGCAACGCCTGCATACGGAAGAAGGTAGGGCAAGGATTCGTTCATCAGGTATGCCGACCCATTTTCGTGTAGCCTTCCCTGGGAGTTAGCACAAAGCCGGGCGCTTAGAACACCGGAGTTTCCCGATAGATACCCCACACGGTCTTCAGCTTCTCGACGATGTCGCCCATCGTAGCCCCTTCGCGCACAAGCTCGATGGTAACCGGCATGATGTTCTGGCTGTCATCCTTCGCCACCTCGACCAGCTTATCGAGGAGTTGCTGCACCTTGGCCTCGTCGCGATCGGCGCGGACCCGGCGCGTTCGCGCGATCTGGCGCTCGGCCGTCGTCGGGTCGTAAGGATGGACTTCGATCTTTTCATCCGCTCCATCCATCCGATAGCAGTTGACGCCGATCACAGGCTTATCGCCGGACTGCTTGCGTAGCGCGGTATCGTAGGCGAAATCGGCGATGTGCTTCTGGAACCAGCCCTCTTCGATCAGCTTGATGGTCCCGCCGCGGTTGTCGACCTCGTCGAGTATCTCGAAAATCCGCTTTTCGTATTCGTCGGTCAACGCTTCGAGATAATAGGAGCCGCCGAGCGGGTCGACGACCTGCGTGACATTCGTCTCCTCGGCAATGACCTGCTGCGTGCGCAGCGCCAGCCGCATGGCGTCCTCGGTGGGGATCGCATAGGCTTCGTCGTAGCCGTTGGTGTGCAAGGACTGCGCACCACCCAATACTGCCGAGAGCGCCTGCATCGCGGTCCTCACCACGTTGACCATGGGTTGCGGTTTGGTCAGGGAGGCGGCCGCGGTCTGGCAGTGGAAGCGGAGGCGCATGGATTCCGGTTTTTTTGCGCCGAAACGCTCCTTCATGATCTTGGCATAGCAGCGGCGGACTGCGCGGAACTTGGCGATCTCCTCGAAGAAGTCGGCCTGGCTGACAAAGAAGAAGGCGAGCCGCGGCGCAAAGTCGTCTACGTGAAGACCGGTCTTCACCACTTCCTCGACATAGACGATGAGATTGGCCAGCGTGAAAGCCACCTCGTGCAGCGGTGACGCCCCCGCTTCGGAAATGTGGTAGCCGGATATATTGATCGGATTGTAGCGCTTCATGTTCTTCGCTGTGTAAGCGATAATGTCGCGCACGATCCGAACCGAAGGCGCAATCGGGAAAATGTATTCCTTTTGCGCCATATACTCCTTCAGGATATCGGCCTGTACTGTCCCCGAAAGCCGATTGAGATCATAGCCGCGCTTCTGGGCCATCACGATGTACATCGCGAGCAGGATCCAGGCGGTCGGATTGATCGTCATCGAGACGGAAATGTTCTCCAGGTCGATGCCGTCGTAGAGCGCCTCCATGTCGGCGAGCGTGTCGACTGCCACGCCCTCGCGGCCGACCTCGCCATCCGACATGGGATGGTCGCTGTCGTAGCCCATCAAGGTCGGCATGTCGAAATCGGTCGAAATGCCGGTTTGTCCCTGCTCGATCAGGAACTTGAACCGCTTGTTCGTATCCTCGCCGGTGCCGAACCCGGCGATCTGGCGCATGGTCCAATTGCGCCCGCGATACATGGTGGGATAGGGGCCGCGCGTGAAGGGATAGCGTCCGGGCAGGCCAATGTCCTCGATCGGAGTGCTGGCAACATCGGCTGCGGTATAGGTGCGTTTGACGGGAATGCCGCCGAGTGTGAAGAACTGATCCTTGCGCTCCGGCGCGCGCCGCAGGAATTCCGCGACCTCGTTTTCCTCCCAATCGCGGACCGCTTCCTCGATTTTCTTGACGATGTCCTGAGCCAGCACTTCAGGCATTCTTTTCTCCCTTGAACATCTCGACCAGGCCACGCGCAGCAGAATAGGGGTCGCTGGTGCGCGACTCGAGGCTGCCCGCGAGATCCGGCTGGTGGACGGTGAGAAGGTCCCGGAACTGCTCCAAGGCCAGGGTCTCCGCCGTTTTCGCGAGCCGGAATGCGGCAATTCGCTTGCGCCGCTCCGCGCCGGCATCACCGTCGAGCATTGTGCGATGGCGATTGAGTGCGTCGACCAGGGTGTCAAAACCCTCGCCAGAAAACGACGACAGCCCAACGACCGGCGGGCGCCAGTTGTTCTCGCGCGGCTGCTGGTCCTTCAGCATCATTTTCAGATCGGCGATCGTGCGATTGGCATCGCTGCGGTCGCACTTGGAAACGATGTGAACATCGGCGATCTCGAGAATTCCCGCCTTGATCGCCTGTACCTCATCGCCGAGCCCCGGCGCTGAAACGACGGCGGTGGTGTGCGAGGCGTTGGCGATTTCCACTTCGTCCTGGCCGACGCCGACAGTCTCGATGATGATCACTTCGAAGCCGGCAACGTCGAGAATATCGACCACGTCAAGTGCCGCATGTGCCATTCCGCCGACCGCGCCCCGCGTTGCCATCGAGCGTATGAAGACACCATCGTCGAGGGCGAGGTCGCCCATGCGGATGCGGTCGCCGAGGATCGATCCGCCGGAATAGGGGCTGGAAGGATCGATGGCGACAACTGCCACTTTCGTGCCGCTCTTGCGCAACTCCTGTACGAGTTTGCCGACCAGCGTCGACTTGCCCGAGCCGGGGACGCCGGTGATCCCGATCACATGGGCTCGCCCTGCCTTGCGGTAAATCGCGCCAAGAGCCTCGCGCGCCTCTGCCACGCCCGCTTCGGCGCGCGAGATGAGCCGCGCAACTGCGAAGGGCTCACCCTGCTCGACGCGGGGTACGAGGGTGCCGGAAGGAATGTAGCTGCGCCTCACTGCGATACTGCCCCTTCCAGACGCTGGCGCATTTCCCTCAGCACCTCACGGTCGTCGGTCACCCGGCGGGCCTTGAAGTCGGTTCGCTCGATGGAGTTCGGCGGCACGATCTCGACCACAGCTCGTAACCCGAGGAGTTTCTGCATGCTGGCCGCTACCTCACTGCGGAACGCGCCGATCCTGGCTTCTCCCGCATTCCAGATCTCCGGCGCGGCCTCAACCTTGATCGCGAGCTCATCCATTGTGCCCTCGCGGGTGATGATGATGCGGTGCTCGCCGCCGTAGCCGGGCATGGCGTTCAGCACGGCATCGATTTCGCTCGGGTAGACGTTCTCGCCGCGGATCGTGAACATGTCGTCGATGCGGCCGATAATGCCCATCGGCAGCCTGGGATAGGTACGGCCGCACGGATTGGGCCCGTTTTCCCAAAGCGTCAGGTCGCCGGAAAGCAGCCGAATCATCGGCTGCGAGGTCCGCTCCAGATGGGTGTAGACCGGCGTACCGCGCTGGCCATAGGGAACCCGCTGGAATGTGGTCGGATCGCATACCTCCGTATAGACGACGTCCTGCCAGCACAGCATCCCGTCCGTTTCGGCCGTACCGGCGACGTTCATCCAGGGCGTCATTTCGCCCATCGAGCCGCAGTCGAAAACGCGAGCACCGTAGACCTGCTCGATCTTCTCCTTGACCGCCGGAATCGAAGCCCCCGGCTCGCCGGAGAAAAACATTCTTTTCAGTCCGAAACCGCGCGGATCGAGCCCGTTGTCGATCGCCGTTTGCGCCAAGTGTAAGGCATACGTCGGTGTGCCGTAGAATGCCGTCGGTTTCAGCAGGTCGAGCCACTGCGCGCAGCGTGCGCTCATGCCGGACGCTCCAGCCCCGAACGGAAACGCCTTTGCGCCGAGGCGCTCGGCTCCGGCCAGCGCGCCCCAGCTTCCGACATAAAGGCTGAAGATCGCAGCCACGCAGACAGTATCGCCCGGGCGCATGCCCATAGCCCACATGGTGCGGGCATGCGCGTTGGAAATGGCGCGCCAGTCGTTCCGACCGATTGCGAACGCCGTTGGCCGCCCGGTCGTGCCGCTGGTGCCGTGGATATGGAAAATCTCGCTTTCCGGTACACACAGATAATCGCCGAAGGGCGGGCTCGAGGCTTGCGCGGCACGCAACTCGGCCTTTGTCACCACCGGCACGCGGCTCTCGAAGTCTTCCAGCGACTTCAACTGTGATGGATGAAAACCAGCCTCGTCCCACTTGCGCTTGTAGAACGGCGCATGCGCATAGGCGTAGGTGCAGACCTCCTTGAGGCGCTCCAGAATGGCGCGCTCACGGTCCGCGGGGTGCATCGTCTCCCGCTCAGGGAACCAGTAGCGGCTGGTCGGCTCGGGGAAATAGGAATCGTCGTAGGCCGGCGGAAAGCTCCAGTTTTCCATGACACCCCCTCAGCGCGCGCCGCGTTCTTCGACGAGCTTGTTCAACCGCTCGACGATCATCTGGGGCGGGGTGTCCTGCAGCATGATTTCCGCGACCCCCATTTTCTTGAGCTCAACGACGTCTTCGTCTGGCATGACACCGCCGGCGACCACGATCATGTCGTCTGCGCCCTTCTCCTTGAGGAGCGCAATGATTTTCGGAAAGACTGTCAGCTGGACGCCGGACAGGAGACTTACGCCTAGAATGTCGACGTCCTCCTGAACGGCCGCGTTGACCACCTCCTCCGGCGAGCGGTGCAGGCCGGTGTAGACGACATCCATCCCCGCATCGCGCAATGTCCGCGCAACGACCTTCACGCCACGGTCATGACCGTCGAGGCCGACTTTGGCCAGCAGGACGCGGATAGGCGGCGCCATGGACATTCCTCCCCTGGTAAGCTAAATCTGTTGTCGAATTTCGTATACGAAATGCGAGAACGCTGCAAGGCCGATGTCAGCCGCCGGACTTCCAACCACAGCTGGTGCATTGCCGAAAGAGGCAAAAATGGAGGCGATCGCGCCGTCGAAATCGCTCGTTGAAAAGACGTACGATGCGCTGGTGGACGCGATCTGCACCGGTGTGTTCCGGCCCGGTGAACGTCTCACCCAGGACGAAATCGCCGAACGGCTCAACGTATCGCGTCAGCCTGTGAACAGCGCCATCGCCATGCTCAAGGCGCAGCGCCTGGTGGCTGATACCGGGAGACGCGGCGTCGTCGTCGCGCCGGTTGACCGCGGGCTATTCGAGGCAATTTACCAGTTTCGCTCGGCGGTCGAGCCGCTCGCCGTCGAGCTTGGCACGCCCCGGATGAACGCGGCTGCCATCCGGCGTGGACGCGCGCTTCTGTCGAAAGGCATCGAGATGATGCAGAAGGGCGACGCCAAGGCTGTGCTGCAAGCCGATATCGACTTCCACACGCTGATCTACGAATTGAGCGGCAACCCGGTCATTCTGGATTCGCTGCGGATCAACTGGCTGCATCTCAGGCGCTCCATGGGCGAGGTCCTCCGCTTTCCGGGCATGACGCTGCAGGTGTGGAAGGAGCACAAGGCGATCTTCGAGGCGATGGTCGCCGGCGACGCCGCGAGCGCTGCCCTTGAAATGCGCCGCCACATCATGGAAGCACCGAAGCGGGTGATGGATTGAGGTCCATCACCGATGCATTTCCGAACGATGCGAACACTCTGATGCGCTTCAGGCGGCATTGAAGAGGAAGCGAAAGAAAATCCGCTTCGGAACGAGGTCTATCACACGCGCCAGGAGCGCGATCACGGCGATGGAGAACACCAGCCGGCCGATCAGAACACTCGTGAAATCGGCGCCCAGGGCAACGGCCACCAGCGTGTCCTCGATGAGACTGTGGGCAAGTCCCATGAAGGCCGTGGCGAGGAAAATATCCCGCGCCTCCAAATGGCCCTGCCGTGCTTCCTGAATGATGAGCCCGCCGCCATATGCCAGCCCGAGCAACAGGCCTACCATCGTCAGCGGTGCCGCGGCGGGGCCGATCCCGGCGACGCGCAAGACCGGCGTAAGCAACTTCGTCAGCCAGTCCGTGGCGCCGATGAGTTCCATGGCTCGCATGACGATCACGAGGCCGAGAAGGATGAGGAACATCCAGGTGAGCGCCTCAATCGTTTCCCAGGCGAAGGCCAGCCAGCTCGAATCAGCGGTCGCCGGCATCCAATGGGGAGCCACGGGCGTCTGGAGCCAACCGGTCGATTGGAACAGCAGGTGCAGAAGGTAGGCATAGAGGAGCCCGCCACCAAGACGGAGGGCCGACGTCGCAATCAAGCTCGGCCCCGCCATCTGCACGATCCGCTGCTCGACCGGTAGGTTGTGGGCGAAGAGCAGGAGCGCCGAGGCGATCGTGACTTGGGCCGTCGTCAATGACTCCACCGGGGCCAGGGAGAACATCACGACGGCTCCGCCCCAGATCCCGACAATAATGCCCGTCACCCAGGCGAATCCGAGCTCCGGCGGCAGGCCGATCATAACCATCAGGGGCGCGAAGAGCGGTGCGAGCAAGTCGATTACGCCCAGCTCAACCGCCAGACGTGTGAGCACCATGATCGGCAGGACGATCCTGACCAGCAGCCAGTAAAGTCGTACGGTGTCGCGCAAAAGCGTCCAGGTAAGCTGCAAACCCAGCATGTGAATCCCGATGCGAGGAGGAGACCTTGCGTCGTCCCTTATCCCAAACCCGTTCGAACTTTCGGTCAAAATTTGCGCGACGATGCAATAATATTGCAGGCACTGTTGGAGGTGCTCACATGGACCGACTGGACCTCAAGCTTCTGGCCGCGCTGCAGAAGGACGCCTCGCGAACGAATGCCGCGCTGGCGGAAGAGGTCGGCCTGTCACCATCAAGCTGCCTGCGTCGCGTCCAGCGGCTGAAGGCGAAGGGGGTCATCAGGAGGACGGTCACGCTCGTTGATCCGGCCGTGCTCGGCAGAGGGCTGATGGCGATCGTCGAGGTCGAGCTTGAGCGTCACGGCAGCCAACAGATGCGCGCGTTCCTGAACATCGCGCGTGCCGAGGCGGCCGTCACTCACGCCTATGCCGTTTCTGGAGAAGTCGACGTCATCCTGATCATGCGGCTCATCGACATGAACGAGTTTCACCACGTGTGTGAGCGGCTTTTTCGCGACGACAAGAATATCGCCCGCTTCCGGACTTTGTTCGTCATGCAGACCGCCAAGGAGGAGACGGCGATTCCGGTCGATGCGGCAGTCAATCGGATCTGACGGCATCCTTTGCCGAGCCGCAAGATTCCCTATCGGCGGTGCACCGCTCTCGCGCTGCACCGGGATGACGGATGAAGGGCTTCAAAGCCACGATGATCGCAATGCGAATTTATCAGGAGATCGCCTTCATCGCTCATAAAGTCCGCGAATATCGTCATACAGTTTTTGTGGGATGGTGACTTTACCCGATGCCAGGCTTCGGGCACGGGCCTCGTATCTCCGCTGCGATGGCAGCCGTGCACCCGCGCTCGTGATTTCCTCGAATATCCGCTCCGCTCGCCGGAGGTGTTGATCCGCTTCCGCGCCCAGGAAGGACACCGGATCGAAGGCAATGATCAGCTCGCCCCCTTTCGGAGTAACGTTCGCGCCGGCGTCATGCTCCTTGGCCTCCGGACTGAGCAGGTCGCCGATCAGCGGGCCGGCCAGGAGCTCGATCATGGTCGCGATCGCGGTGCCCTTGTAGGAACCGAACGGGAGCAGTGCTCCTTCCAGAGCGCGCGCCGCCTCCGTGGCTGGTTGTCCTTCCGCGTCGATCGCCCACCCAGACGGAATTGGTTTACCTGCGCGCCTGTGAAGCTCGACCTCGCCACGTGCGACGACACTGGTCGCGAAATCGAAAACGTAAGGATGTCCATTCGGCCGCGGCCACGCGAACGCGAAGGGATTGGTTCCGAACACGGGCTTCGTGCCGCCTGCGGGCGCTACAAAGCTCGTGCCGGGTGTCATTGCGATGGCCGCGACGCCGTCGTCTGCCAGCGCCTCGACTTCAGGCCACAGTGCGGAGAAGTGATAGCAGTGATTGATAGCCAATACGGCGATGCCCTGCTTGCGGGCCTTCTCGACGAGAAGCGGCCGGGCCCTTTCGAATGAAAGTAGCGAATAGGCGCCTTTTGCGTCGACGCGAACAATGCCGGGCGCAGGGTGCGAGATCTCCGGCTCGGCATCAGGCGATACTTTGCCGGCCCGGACTGTTTCGACGCAGGAGATCAGTCGATAGGCGCCATGGGAGTGGCATTCGTCGCGCTGACATGCCCAGATCGTCTCCGTGATGGTGCGGGCATGATCCCCGGAGAACCCGTTTGCCTCCAGAACCCCTGTGCCGAGGGTCCGCAGCTCATCAAGTGTGATGGTCACGTATTCAGTCACGATCGCTTCCGTCTCCCCGATCTGTGTTTGCGAAACGAGCACTATGGGACAGATATCCCGCTTAGGCCAGAACCCCCTATATGCGCCCGCCATGCGCGGCGCGTCAGACAGGTGGTCGGGACTGACGACGATCGGTTCTGCAATCGATGAACCCGAGAACCGATCGTTTGTGGGGGAGGCTATTTCCGCTCCTGCGCGCGGCGCAGGGCCGCGGCAAGGGCGCTTTCCGCCGGCGCCTCGGGCGACTTTTGCGCGGTGCCGTTGCGTGCGCGGACGGGCGGCTGGCCCGAGGGGCGCCCGTTATCGCGCGCCGGTCGATCGATCGCGCCCGATTTCATGGTGAGTGCGATGCGCTTGCGTTCGACGTCCACATCCTTGACCCGCACCTTCACGACATCGCCTGCCTTCACCACCTCGCGCGGGTCCTTGACGAAGCGGTCCGCCAGTTCGGAGATGTGCACCAGCCCATCCTGATGCACGCCGATATCGACGAAGGCGCCAAACGCGGCGACATTGGTGACCACGCCTTCGAGCTGCATGCCGGGCTTCAGGTCCGAGAGTTTCTCGACGCCCTCCTGGAAGGACGCTGTCCTGAACTCGGGGCGTGGGTCGCGGCCGGGCTTCTCCAGCTCGGCCAGGATGTCGGTCACTGTCGGGATGCCGAAGGTGGCATCGGCGAAGGCGGCAGGCTTGACGGACTTGAGAAGCGCCCGGTCGCCGATGAGGGATTTCAACGGTCGCCCTGTCGCCTCGGCAATCCTCTCGACCACCGGATACGCCTCGGGGTGAACCGCCGACGCATCGAGCGGGTTCTTGCCGTTCATGATCCGCAGGAATCCCGCAGCCTGCTCAAATGCTTTCGGCCCCAGCCGCGGCACCTTCTTCAACGCGCTGCGCGACTTGAAGGCGCCATTCTCATCGCGATGCGCGACGATGTTCGCAGCGAGCGTGCGGTTAAGGCCGGAGACGCGCGCCAGAAGCGGGACGGAGGCCGTGTTGACGTCGACGCCGACCGAGTTGACACAGTCCTCGACCACCGCGTCGAGCGAGCGGGCGAGGCCGGTCTGATCCACATCGTGCTGGTACTGACCAACCCCGATGGCCTTGGGCTCGATCTTGACCAGCTCGGCAAGCGGGTCCTGCAGGCGGCGGGCGATGGAAACGGCGCCCCGGAGACTGACGTCGAGGTCAGGAAACTCTTTCGCCGCCAGCTCGGACGCCGAGTAGACCGAAGCACCCGCTTCGGACACCATAACCTTGGTGAGGTTCAACTGGGGCATCTTCGCGATCAGCTCGGCCACCAGCCGGTCGGTCTCGCGGCTCGCCGTGCCGTTGCCGATGCTGACGAGGTCGACCTTGTGCTTCATGCAGAGCCCGGCCAGCGTGGCGAGTGCGCCCTGCCAGTCGCGCTGCGGCTCATGCGGATAGATTGTCGCCGTGTCGACGAGCTTGCCCGTCTGGTCCACCACCGCGACCTTGACGCCGGTGCGGTAGCCGGGATCGAGCCCCATCGTGACACGCGGGCCGGCCGGCGCCGCGAGCAGCAGGTCTTTGAGGTTCTTGGAGAACACCGAAATCGCCTCGCCGTCGGCGCGCTCCTTGAGGCGCATCAGCAAATCGACATTGAGGGAAATGGCAAGCTTCGCCTTCCACGCCAGACGGACCGTGTCGGCGAGCCAGCGGTCTGCGGGCCGCCCCCGGTCGGCGATGCCGAAGGCGGCCCGAATCTTGATCTCGGCCGGGTGGGGCTTATCGGCCTCGTGCGGGACGTCGAGATCGACGTCGAGGATGTCCTCGTTGCGGCCGCGGAAGATCGCGAGTGCCCGGTGCGAGGGCATTTCCTTGATGCGCTGGCTGAAATCGAAGTAGTCGGCGAACTTGGCACCGTCCTTGTCCTTGCCCTTCCGCACCTTGGACGTCAGCATGCCTTCGTCCCACAACCACTCGCGCAGGGTGCCGACGAGCTTGGCGTCCTCGCCGATGCGCTCGATGAGGATATGGCGGGCGCCATCGAGCGCGGCCTTGGCATCAGCGACCCCTTTCTCCGCATCGACGAACCTTTCGGCTTCGGCCTCGGGGTTCAGCGTGGGGTTCTTGAGGAGCGCATCGGCCAAGGGCTCTAGTCCCGCTTCGCGCGCGATCTGCGCTCGGGTGCGCCGCTTGGGCTTGTACGGCGCATACAAGTCTTCCAGCTCGACCTTCGTCTCGGCGGCGCTGATCGAGCGGGCGAGCTCGGGCGTCAGCTTGCCCTGCTCATCGATGCTCTTCAGAACGGTTGCGCGGCGACTTTCCAGCTCGCGCAAGTAGCCGAGACGCTCCTCCAGCTTCCTGAGCTGTGTGTCGTCGAGGCCGCCGGTCTTCTCCTTGCGGTAGCGGGCGATGAACGGCACCGTCGCGCCCTCGCCCAAAAGCGCCACCGTTGCCGATACCTGGCCTACAGCGACGCCGAGCTCCGCCGCGATGCGCTGATGGATTCTTTCCATAAAACACCCCGCATTCTCACAAACTGCCGCGCAAAGCGCCGTTACATCGCGCGATTCTCTCGCTCAGCGAAGATTGCGGTGCTGATTGGGCAGTGTGTTAACTCTTGCTGTGCAAAATTGGCACTCCCGGTCTTGATTCGCCGGGTCACCGGTCGCGGACAGGGGCAGGGATCTTGTCCCGAGCCTGTGCATACGATTAGGTGCTGGTCGGAGCCTTGACACTTCTGCGCCGCGTTGCGCGAGGAAATGCAATTCGGGGGGAAGCCGTGAACCTCGCTCAATCTGTATCGCTTTGTGTGCTGATCACCTGGGCTGGTGTGGTGTGGACGACACCTCAGGCGCGCGCGCAGGGCCAATGGGTCGGTAGCGTCCCTGTATTTCAGAGCGACATCGAGGCGCGCCAACGCCGGCTCGAGGCGGAACGGGCCCAGCGCCGCAAGACCTATAGCGCCGTCTATCCCAGGTATATGGATGGAGGCGAGAAGCCCAAGATCACGCCGGAGGAGCCGCCGGTGGTGTACCTGGACAAGAACGAGCGGCCGGGCACGATCATCGTCGATACCGGTGGGCGGCAGCTCTACTACGTGCTTCCCGGCAAGCGTGCATACGCCTACCCGATTTCCGTGGGAAGGGAGGGGTTCACCTGGACGGGCACCGAGCGCGTCAGCCGCATCGCATCCTGGCCATCCTGGACGCCTCCGCCTGAGATGCGCCGGCGTCAGCCGGGCCTGCCCATCACCGTCTCAGGCGGCATTCTCAACCCGCTGGGAGCCAAGGCGCTTTACCTCGGCAGCACAGTCTACCGCATTCACGGCACCAACAATCCGCGCTCGATCGGCCGCGCATCGTCGTCGGGGTGCTTCCGGATGATGAACGAGCACGTCACCCATCTGGCTACGCTCGCGCGCGTCGGTACGACGGTGCGTGTCGTCTCGAGTTATTCAGGAGTGAACACGTCCCCGCCGCTGTCAGCGCTGTTCTCAGGCTTTGGCTTCGGCGATGAGGGCAGCCCAAAGAAGAGCAGAACGAACTAACCTCTTCCGGCTTGCGCCTGGGCCTGCGTTCGTTGCGTTACACGTCTCGCGAGGGGCGGTAGATGGGCGAGAGTTGTGACCGTTCCGTCAGCGATTGAACGCCAGCAAGCATCAATGCGCCGCATGACGGCCGTCATCCCACCCCCCTTTTCGCCTTAAAGAATCGACTAGATGCAGTTCGGTCTGCATCGCGCAGCGAATCGGACACGCATCAACGCGTGTGGATCGCTGCGATGGGGGGTGGTTAAGGGATGAGATCGAAGAATGCTGCACTCGTGGGGCTGGCCACGGTGGTCTCCATCGCAACTGCCGCAACCATACTGGCGCTCGACCACGCCGGGGTCGTCAGTCTTGCCCCTGCAGCGGAACATCCGCTCGAGCAGGCGCCGCCAAGCATAGCCGCACCTCCTCTTGCTGCGGAGCCATCACCCGAAGCGGTCGGTCGATTCGCCTCTGCACCGCTGGATGAGGTGGACCTCCTGGCGCCGCCCCCTCCCTACGAGCAGCCGACAACGGACGATCCGGAGCTTCGCGGCACCGTTGAGCTCGAAACGACAGAATCGTGGCTCGCGGAAGTAGAGCCGGAAAGGGTCGAACCCCACGAAACGCCAACGCTCGAGGAGCCATCACGCGTTCAACCTCAGCCACGGCAAACATCGAAGCCGCGCAGGGTCTCGCGGAGCAAGGCGCTGACAAGGCGTCTGGCGGAGATTTCCCCCGCGGCAAGCAAGCGGCTTGGCCAAAAGTTCGCTGCAGCAGAGGCCGCCTGGCCACCGAGTGAAATCGCTCTCGTCGCGATCAAAGACGAAAAAGCTCTCGAGCTGTTTGCACGACCGGATGGCGGCGAATGGCAATTCGTCCATCGCTACCCGGTGCTCGCGGCGAGCGGCGGGGCCGGCCCGAAGTTGCGCCAGGGCGACAAGCAGGTTCCGGAGGGCGTGTATCGCATCTCGTTCCTGAACCCCAACAGCCGCTATCACGTGTCCCTGCGCGTCAACTACCCGAACGAATTCGATCGCCGGATGGCCAGAGCGGACGGTCGCAGCAACCTTGGCGGCGATATCATGATTCATGGCAAAGCCGTGTCGGCTGGCTGTCTGGCTGTCGGAGACGAAGCCGCCGAGGAGCTTTTCGTCCTCGCAGCGAACATCGGATTGGAGAACATCAAGCTCATCATCGCGCCGACCGATTTCCGCCGGCGCGGGCTCCCGACGATCGAAGCGGACCAGCCGAAATGGCTGCCTGAGCTCTATACCGAGGTTGCGGCGGCCATGTCGGAGTTCAAGTCGCCACCCCGCATCAGCCTGCTATCCTTGTTCGGGAACTGAGGCCGGGCGGTCGCCGGGCCGGGTAGATTGTGCCCTTTCATCAAGCAAACCGCAGGAATGGTTAATCGCCTCAACGCTGACCCACATTCTCGATTCCGGTGGAAACGGCGTGCGAGTTTGCCTCAGCGGTTTGAATCACGGCCGCCACAAGAACGGTGCCTGTCAGGAGCGCGGCAAGCATCGTGGCTGTCATTACCTTGAACATGGTGAAACTCCGGCGAGTGGGTGTTGCGTGGCCGTTGCGGCCGTCACACTCCATATGCCGCGAGAGAGAGAACTCAGCTGTTCCCTGCGTAACGCC
>JAWLCO010000033.1:0-34606 GCA_041687075.1 Hyphomicrobiaceae bacterium
CCGTTGATTCCGGAATGCTTTTCGGGCGGGGTGCGGGCCATCCGGCAAGGCGATGCATCCACATCCGGTCGGCCCAGAGCAGATGATTGAGCGTGCCGTGAATCGAGCCGAAGAACGCCCCCCGCGGCTCCCTGCGGTGGGAATCCTCCAATGTGTCCGCGGCACCATAAATCGACTGGTTCTGCCAGCAATTATAACGAACCATGGTGCGGATATGCGCAGGACTGATCATGGGGGCTCACCTTAGCACGCCGTGGGACGGCCTGAAGCTGGACAAAAGTCACGAACAACTAGCCGCGCAACAACTCCGCCACCGCATCCGTGAACACCTGGGCGCCGGTGATGATGTCTTCCTCTTTCGTGTCCTCTGCCCAGTGGTGGGAGATGCCACCGATGGAGGGAACGAAAAGCATGCCGGCAGCCATATGGCGCGCGAAGATCTGAGCGTCGTGGCCGGCGCCGCTCGGCATGCGGGTGTGCTTGCCGGGTGCATGCTGCTCGGAGGCCTTCTCCAGCGCCGACTGCACGCGCCCGTCCATCATGGCCGGCGTGCTCTTGCGCAATGTCTCTATCGAAACGCGGCACGGCCCGGCCCTGTCTGCTGCGGACACGAGCTCGAGCAGCGCACTTTCCATCCGCGCCAGAATCTCGGGATCGGCATCGCGGATCTGGAACAGCATTTCGGCGCGACCCGGAATGATGCTTGCTGCCCCGGGATGCAGCGTGATCCGTCCCGTGGTCCACACGCTGCGCGGCCCGGCGACCTCCGGGAATCGGCGTTCGATTTCGCAGCAGAGTCGCGTGAGCGCCACGCCGGCATCCTTGCGGATGGCCATGCGGGTCGTGCCGGCGTGGTTCTGCACGCCCTCGAATGTCACCCTGTACTGCCAGATGCCGACGATACTGGTGACGATGCCCACCTTCAGATCGTTGGCCTCGAGCCAGTCGCCCTGCTCGATATGCGCTTCGACGTAGGCGACATACTGCTTCGGATCGCAGACCACCCGAGCCCGGTCCGCCAGCCCGGCGTTGGCGAGGGCATCGCGCAGCTTCACGCCTCGCGTCGGGTCCACGGCGTTGTCGATCTCTTCCTCGGTGAGATCGCCGCAGAATGAGCGGCTGCCGAACAGGATGCCGAAATGGCCCTCCTCGTCGGCCCATGCTCCGACGTCCACCACCTTACCCGCATAGTCCGGATCAGCGCCGATGGCGCGCGCGGCCTCCAGCCCGTAGATGAGGCCCAGCGGCCCATCGAGCCAGCCGGCATAGTTCTGGCTTTCCGTATGGGACCCGGTGAGGACGCGCGGCCCGCTCCCCTTTCCGCGCCCGATCACGTTGCCGATGCCGTCGATTTCAGGCTCGAGCCCCGCATCTGCCATGCGCCCGGCCAGCCAGTGCCGCGACGCCATGTCCTCGCTGGAATAGGTCGGCCGGTGAACACCGGTCTTGTACTTGCCGAACTCCGCGAAACGCCGGAGGTCTCCCATGACGCGGTCGGGATCGATGGTAGGCATGTGGTGAGTGTCCGTCCTGATCTGGTTGGGCGCTGACGCGATCGCAGCGCGCTCATCGTAGGACGGCGCACGAAGAACTCAATCGAAAGAAGGCGCACCAGGACGGTTGTGCCTGATCCCGCTGAGCCCTGAACTATTTGGGGCATCCGACCGGCGGTATGCCACCGGGCTCGCCGGTGCCGATCTGACTGCCGCTCGAGGTCGTCTTTCTCGTCCAGTCAGGCGGACAGTTCGATTTTGAATTGCCTTTCGTGGCCTTACGCGACCATTGCTGACCACCGGAGGCGACCGTTTGCGGTGCCGGCACGAAAGCCGCAATCGCGAGTCCCAAAACTGTGAGCGTGGCCAGTCTTTTCATAGCGGCGCCAAGCGCCCGCAACGGAGCGCCCTCCTGGGGGTGCTCGACGAACATCTGAGAGTTCTGCCGGTTCCGGGACTTACTGCCGCGCCTGAAGCTGCCCGCCGCCTGCCGGCCGCTGGCGCGGCTGCCACGGCCAGCGTCTCTTTAATTCAGGTCGAGCACCACCTGGCGGACGCTGGGGTCGTCCGGCTCGGCCTGGATGGAGAAACCGAGCTCCGCGCACATCTTGAGCATGGTCGTGTTCTCCGCGAGGACCGAGCCGAAGAGCTGTTCCAGGCCTTCCGCACGGGCGTAGGCGATGAGGTGCTGCATGAGCTGCCACCCGAGCCCTCGCCCCTTGAGGTCCGACCTGACGAGAACGGCATATTCGCCGCGGGTGTAGTCAGGATCGGCAATGAAGCGCGATACGCCCAGCAGCTCGCCCGTGTCCCTCGACAGTGCGACAAACGCCATCTCCCGCGCATAGTCGATCTGCGTGAGCCGCGCCAGGAACTTGCGCGAGAGGTCGGGACGGGCACTGAAGAAACGCAGCCGCTGATCTTCCGGCGTCAGACGCGGGAAGAAGTCGTCATAGAGCGGCTCATCCTCCGGACGGATCGGACGCAGGCGAATGTGGCCGAGACCCTCGACCTCCATGTCCTTGATCCATTCCGACGGGTAGGGCCGGAGCGCCATCGGCACGCGCGGGCTCAGCGTCTCATCCTCGACACGTACGCGAGCATCGAGGGCGATCACGCCGGTCTCGTCCGCCAGCAGCGGATTGATGTCGATTTCGCGAATTTCGGGGTGCCGTGCCACCAGATAGCTGAGGCGCACCAGCGATTCCGCGATACGGTCGAGGTCGGCAGCGGGGCGGTCGCGATAGCCCTGGAGCAGCCGGAAGATGCGCGTGCGCCGCATCACGTCATGGGCAAGGTTCATGTCGAGCGGCGGCAATGCCTGGGCCGTATCCGCCACCACCTCGACCGAGGTGCCGCCGGCGCCGAACAGCAGCACCGGCCCGAACGTCCGGTCCACCGCCATGCCTGCAATGAGCTCGTGTGCGCGCGGACGGCGGATCATCGGCTGCACAGTGAAGCCCTGAACCCGTGCGTGCGGAAGCTGCCGTGCTACGCGCGAGAGAATATCCTGAGCGGCAGTTCGCGCCTCCTCCGCCCTTTCGAGCCCAAGCCTCACTCCGCCCACGTCCGACTTGTGCGAGATGTCGTCCGACAGCACCTTGACGACGCAGGCCGCGTGTTCCTGCAGAAGCCGGTTCGCGATCGCCTCGACCTCCTCGGGCGTCGTCGCGACCTCGGTAGGGACGGTCGGGATGCCATAGGCGGCAAGGAGGGCCTTCGCCTCCCACTCGGACAGCACCGGGCGTTGCGCCTGGAGCGCGGCAGAAATGATCCTTTCGGCATCGGCCGTGTGCAGCCCCAGCTCCTCCGGGAGCGAGGGCGGCGTGCGCATCAGCTGCTCCTGCGCACGCGAGTAGCGCACGAGCTGCATGAAACCTTCGACTGCCAAGCCGGGAAACTCGAAGCTGGCGATCTTGTGCCCGGCAAACAGCCGGCGGGCTTCCCGGCTGGCGCCCTCGCCGAGCCAGTTGGTGAAAATCGGCTTCAGGGGCTTCTTTGCCTGCCGGCGCTGCTCGACGAGATCCACGATCCCCTCTGCGACGGCCGTGCTCGATGCGGCAGCCGTCGGACAGTTCATGATCAGAATGGCATCCGTGCCCTTTTCCTGAAGCAGGGCCTCGAGCGCCGCCGTGTAGCGGTCGGGCCCCGCGTCGCCGATGATGTCGACAGGGTTGGCCTTCGACCACGTCGGCGGCAGCGCCGCATTGAGCGCCGCCATGCCCGCTTCGGAAAGCTCCGCCAACGTACCTTGCAGATCCATCAGCCGATCGACCGCCAGGACCGCCGCGCCGCCGCCGTTGGTCAGAATGGCGAGGCGCTCGCCGGTTGAGGCCGGCAGCCGCGCCAGACTTTCGGCCGCCCCGAACAGCTCATGCAGTGCAAAGACTCGCAGCACGCCCGCGCGCCGGAATGCAGCGTCATAGGCGCTGTCCGCGCCGGTCAGAGCCCCCGTGTGGGACAGCGCGGCCTTGGACCCTGCTTCGTGCCGGCCCGCCTTGACGACGATCACCGGCTTGGAGCGGGCGGCGCGCCGCGCCGCGGACAGGAACTTCGGCGCGTGCGTCACCGACTCCATGTAAAGCAGGATCGCCCGGCTCTTGGGATCGCCGGCGAAATAGTCGAGCAAGTCGCCGAAGTCCACATCCGCCATGTCGCCCAGTGAGACGACGTGGGAGAAACCGATATGGCGGTCCACCGCCCAGTCGATGACGGCCGTCGACAGCGCGCCGGACTGGGACAGAAAGGCGAGGTCGCCCGCAACCGGTGCGCGATGAGAAAAGCTGGCATTGAGGCCGATTCCCGGCACCATCAGTCCGATGCAGTTCGGCCCCTGGATGCGCAGCAGGTAGGGCTTTGCCGCATCCAGCATGGCTTGCTGCAGCTCGTCCCTCACGCCAGCGGTGATGACGACGGCAGCGCGGGTGCCCTTGCGGCCAAGCTCGTCAATGATCCCGGGTACCGTCGCCGGCGGAGTCGCGATGACGGCGAGATCCGGCGTTTCTGGCAGGGCATCGGCGTTGGCGTAGCAGGGCACGCCCTCGACATCCGAGCGGCGCGGATTGACCAGCCAGATCGGTCCCTTGAACCCGCCTGCCCTGAGGTTCTGCGTGACGATCAAACCGACGCTGCCCGGCTGCGGACTGGCGCCGATGAATGCCACCGATTTCGGGCCCAGAAGGTGCTCCAGATTACGGATGGTCATTGCCGCGCCTCTTGCTCCATTCAGCCGTCAGTTGGTCAGCGGGGCCAGGGACAATGCCACCCGCGCCCGCTGTTCCGTACCCTCCGCGTCGCCGCCCGCGTCGACCACTTTCCATGCCGGCGAAAGCGATCCGATGTCGTAGTCCAGCTGCGTCCTGACCACGTCAACGGTGGCATCGGAGGCATCGTTCCGGCGCTGAGCGACCCGCTCCATCAGCACCGATGGCGAGGCTGTCAGCCACAGGCCCTTGAGCGGCAGGCCGGCCTTTGCGGCCGCTGTTTCGAGGTGCCGCCGCTCATCTTCGCGCGCGAAGACCGCATCGACGATGACGCCATGGCCGGCCGCCAGAACACGTTCGGCCTTCTCGATCAGGGTGCCGTAGACGCGCGCCGTGGCGGCTTCAGTGTAGCCTTCTGCGCCAAGCCTCTCCATCTCCGTGCGGCCGAACAGGGCCTTGCGTTCCAGATCGCTCCTCAGATGCACCGCTCCCGGGCATGGCCCGATCTGCGCCGCAAGCGTTGCGGCGAGCGTCGACTTGCCGGTGCCCGAAAGCCCCCCGACCGCGACGAGCTCCGGAGGCGGCGGATCGAGGTGGGCGAGAGCAGCGCGCATGTGCCCCCGTGCCCGCGCAATGCACCGGCCGCGTTCTTCCTCGCGTCCAGCCGCCTCCTCCTGCTGCGCACGTTCCGCCGCGACGAGCGCACGAACGCCGGCCCTCAGACCGAGGAACAGCGGCAAGGCCGCCAGGCCATCGAGATCGAGGGCTTCCTGGGAACGCCAGAGGTATCGGTTGAGTACGGCATTGGCCGCGGTCCCGAGGCCCCGGTAGTCGAGATCCATGAGCAGGAAGGCCAGGTCGTACAGCGTGTCGATGCTGGCGAGCTCCTCGTCGAACTCGATGGCATCGAACAGCGTCGGGCGGCCCTGCCACATAACGATGTTGTCGAGGTGCAGATCGCCATGGCAGCGCCGGACATGGCCGTGTGCAGCCCGCCGGTCGAGTACCGCCGCAGCGCGGGCGTGCTGTGCCTCGGCGCGCTGCCGGAACCAAGCCGCCTCCGCCGCGCCGAGGACGGCTGAGACACCCGCGAGATTGTGCGCAACGGAGGCGACGAGACTGGCCACGCGCGCAGCGCCCCGAGACTCCTCGATCTGCGGTGCCTTGGCGTGGCTGTCGAAAGTGGCGTCCGCCAGATCGCGGGCGAGATCCCGGCTGATCCCCTCCCGCTCCGCGAGGTTGCCGAGGAGATCCGATTGCGGAAAGCGGCGCATCCGCACCGCCCACTCGACTGCCTCGCCGCTTCCGCCGAAGGCGAGGCGCCCATTCCGCTCACGCGTGATCGGTATGCATCCAAGGTAGAGCTCAGGCGCCCAGATGCGGTTCACCTCCACCTCGCGCGCGCAGACAGCTCGCCGCTTCTCCAGGGTCGACAGGTCCATGTAGGGGAAGCGGACGGCGCGCTTGATCTTCCACACCTCGTCGCCGGCGAGGAAAACCATGGCGCCGTGGGTTTCGATCCTGTCGACGGTGCCGCCCGCACGCCCGCCATAGGAGGCCGGATCGGCGAGGAAGTTCACCACCTCGAGCTGATCGCTGTCGTTCCGAAAATTTGTCATCCAGGCAATCTCACGTGAGCCTGGCCGTCAGGCGGATGCCTGATGCAGCAGGCGTTATCAATCAAACAACGCATTGACCGCCGGTGATATCCGCATGGGAGCAGGCGCCCGCGCGCTCGCAGGCTTTGCACCAAAACTGGCGTTTACTCCCGAGCCAGTCACACCACTCTTTCGTGAACCGGCCGACGATCCGGGATATGATTTCTACCGCGGCTTAAGAGATCCTTGATGTTCATCAAGACTCCAAGAGCCCGTCGACGTATCCTCAGGTCGTGCGTTCACCAATCGGATACGCGCCACTCCAGGAAGGAAGCCCGATCGATGAGCTACAAGACCATTCTGATGCACCTTCATCACGACCGGCGCGCCCAGCAGCTTCTTGATGCCGGCGTGCAGCTGGCCTGTGCGTTCGATGCGCATCTGATCGGCTTGCATGTTTTCCCCGCTTACCGCTTGCGTCCTCCGGTTCCGCTGCCCATCGGCCGTGACATCCTCGGCAACATCACGGCGCAGATCGAGGAGGAGGCGAGCCGGATCAAGTCGCGGTTCGATCAGGCAACCGCTCAGCAGACCTTCGTTTCAGAGTGGCGCTCGGTCACCTCGGAGCGGGCTGACCCTGCAGACGTCGTCATGCGGCACGGCCACTCCGCCGACCTGCTGATTGCCAGTCAGACCGATCCGGACTGGGATCTGTCATCCATCCTGGATTTCCCCGAGCGGCTCGCGATCGAAGCCGGCCGGCCGGTCCTCGTGATCCCGAATGGCTGGGAGTTCTCGGAACCTCCAAAGACCATTACGCTCGCCTGGAAGAACCGCCGTGAAGCGGCCCGCGCCGCCTTCGATGCCCTGCCGCTGCTCAAGCGTGCGCAAGAGGTGCAGGTGCTCACCGTCGAAGAAGGCGAGGCCCAGGAAGGCGACCCGGAGGACATGGAGATCGCGACGGCACTCGACCGGCACGGCGTGAACGTGTCGCTGACGACCATTCCTGCCGGTGAGGCTTCGGCAGCCGAGGAGATTCATCGCCGCGCGGCCGAGCAGTCGGAGCTTCTGGTCATGGGTGCCTATGGCCGATCGCGGTTCCGCGAGCTCGTGTTCGGCGGAGTGACGCGACATATCCTGCGAAACATGAAACTCCCGGTGCTATTCTCGCATTGAAGTGGCTCCAGAGGGAGGCTGCCCTCATGACCGAACCAGAGAAGCTCTTGCGCCGCGTACGTCTGGAACTGGCGAGGGACCCGGACTTTCCGGCAGGCAGCCGCGAGCGCGGCTATGATTTCATCGCTCCTGTCGATGAAAACGGCCACTTGGTCCACGACGCGTGGGAGCACCTCAAGGACCGCTGCCGGGTGCGGCGGTTCTGGGGTGTCGAATCCGACGAGGTTGGCCATATCGTTCACAGCCCCGGCGGCGAATGGATGTTCCATTACGACATCCGGGGCGAAGCAGGCCATGACGAAGCCGGCTATCGCTTCTCCCAGCATGCATTCGTGCCGGGAGAATACGTCTCGATTCTCGAGCAGGACGGCGTGATGCGTACGTTCTTCGTTGCATCCGTGCGCGAAATCGATTGAAACTCAAGCATCTTTCCACCTGAGGCCTGCATAGTCTGCGCGTGCTTTCGATGGGTGATCCCCGGATGGTCGGGTGAACGCAGCCCGGCCGTCCGATGACGGTAGCTTGCGGCCAGTGCATGGGGGCAATTAGAACAGATGTTCAGGGCGCTCATTTTCGCCGGGGGCTACAGCAGCAGACTTATGGAAGCGCAAATTCAGGTCCGACGAGTTCCGTTCGACGCGCCGTGGGATTGGCTGGCGGCAGGTTGGCGCGATCTGTGGAACGTGCCGCAGGTGAGCCTCGCTTACGGCGCAGCGTTCGCTGTCCTGGCGTTTGCACTCACTGCCGGGCTCATGCAGTTCGGGATGCAGTCGCTCATTCTCGCGCTTGCCGGGGGCTTCCTGCTGATCGGGCCATTGGTGGCGGTCGGACTTTATGAAACGAGCTGGCGGCTGGAAACCGGCAAGCCTATCGTTCTGAGAGAGGTTGCGCTCGCCGGGCTGAAGGCGCCTGGGCAGCTCGGCTTTTTCGGTGTCGTGCTGGCGTTTGCCTTCGCGGTCTGGGTCCAGATCGCCTTCCTGATGTTCATGCTGTTCATGGGCACCCGCCTTCTGCCGCCGGCGAACGAGTTCGTGCCCACGCTACTGTTCACGCCGCACGGTCTGGGTCTTCTGGTTGCGGGCACGGCCGTGGGCGGTGTGCTCGCCACCATCATCTTCTCGATCTCGGCGATTTCCGTGCCGCTCCTGCTGACGCGGCAGGTCGATGCCGTGACAGCCATGTCAGCGAGCGTCGAGGCCATCATGAAGAACCCGAAGCCGATGGCACTCTGGGCCGCCCTGATCGCTGGCTTCATGGCGCTCGGCACGGCGTCGCTGTTCGTCGGGCTCGCGATCGCCTTCCCGCTCATCGGCCACGCAACCTGGCACGCCTTCCGCAGCCTCGTCGTTCAGAACGGGCCGTGAGCGTAGCGGCACTTGCTCACGCTGTTTCCCCTCGAAGCCGTGCGGCAGCGCGCTCGGGGCCGATCAAGGGCAATAGTGCTTTGAGCTCCGGGCCCTGATCCCGGCCGGTGAGGGCGAGGCGAAGCGGGTGGAACAGCGCGCGCCCCTTGCGTCCCGTTTCCGCGCTGACGGCCGAGGTCCAGGCCGGCCAGGTGCGCTCATCCCAGGGCTGAGGAGGCAACAGCTCGGCTGAGCGCCGGCAGAAGGCCTCGTCCTCGACCACCGGCGTGACCGGCTGCGCGACAACCGCCCACCATTGTTTGCTGTCAGCGAGGTGAGTGATGTTGCCACGCACCGCCAGCCAGAATGCCCCTCCACCGGAAATGCCCATGGCGTCGAGCCGGTCCTTCACCTTTTCATATGGCAGGTGCTGCAGAAGGCGGGCGTTGACGGACCTCAGCTCAGCCTCGTCGAACCGGGCCGGCGCACGTGAGATCTTGTCGAAGTCGATCAGACTGGCGAGCTCGTCGAGGTTCTGATGCGGCTCGACGGCCTCGGAGGTGCCGAGCAATGCGGCGAGGCTCAGGATTGCCATCGGCTCGAAGCCGGCCTCCCGCAGCCCGGCAACCGAGAGGTGCCCCAGCCGCTTCGACAGCGCCTGTCCATCGGCGCCGACCAGAAGCGAGTGGTGGCCGAAAGTCGGCGGCTCGGCCCCCAGCGCCTCGAAAAGCTGGATCTGCACGCCGGTGTTGGTGACGTGATCCTCTCCACGGATCACGTGCGTGACGCCGAAGTCGATATCGTCAATGACGCTGGTGAAAGTATAGAGATACGTGCCGTCCGTCCGGATCATCACCGGATCGGAAAGTGACCCGACGTCCACCGACTGATCCCGCCGTACGAGGTCCACCCAATCCACCAGCGTCGGTGCCGGCTTCAGCGGATCTGAAAGCTCGGTATTCTCCAAGCGAAAACGCCAGTAAGGCCGGCGCCCCTCCGCCTCGAGCTTCTGGCGCTCCTCATCGGTGAGCTTCAGTGCAGCGCGATCGTAAATGGGCGGCGCGCCGCGGGCGAGCTGGCGCTTGCGGCGGCGGTCGAGCTCCTCCTCCGTCTCGTAGCAGGGGTAAAGCCGCCCGGCCTCTTTCAGCCGTTCGGCGATGTCGTCATAGCGTGCCGTCCGGGTCGACTGCCGTTCCTCACGCGCCCAGGTGAGCCCCAGCCAGGCGAGATCCTCGCGGATGGCTTCGGCGAATTCCTCTGTCGAACGCTGGCGATCGGTGTCGTCGAGCCGCAGAATGAATGTTCCGTTGTGCTTGCGGGCGAACAGCCAATTGAGCACGGCCGTGCGCACATTCCCGATGTGCAGGCGGCCCGTTGGACTCGGAGCAAAGCGGACGGTGACGGTCATGCGGGTGCAGTTCTCCTGCTTGCGCAAAGCCTGCGATCGCTCATTTCAGGAAACGGTCGTAAAGGCCGAGCAAGACCTCAACCAGAATCAGGATGATGATGTACCACTCGAGCCGGTGACTCGTCCGGGTCGACAGCAGATCGGCCATCGTGTCCGCCGTCTCGCGGATCACCTCGAGCTTCTGGCCTATCGCGCGGGCACGGATCCCGAGGTCGTACTCGTCCGCGAGCTTGACCCATAACCGTTCGAGCTCGGGATGGTCCCATAGCACGTCCGGGCGGTCCGCGATCTCGATACGGCCGGCAAGCCGCTGCTGGATGTGCAGCGCCTCGCCGATCTGGCCGACCAGCTCCGAACGGCTGAAGCGCAGCAACTTGCGGCGCTTCAGGCTGCTGGCCACCGGCTCGATGCGATCGAAAGCCGCCGCGATGCGCTGCTCGTCGTAAGCCAGCGCCACGCTGACGGCCAGGGCCTCCGCAACGAGGAGCAGGCGCTCCGGCGCTGCGTTCCTGAGCTCGATGTTGCCGCCGACCAGCGCATCGTCGCCGGTCGGCCTGATGATGATATCGGCCGTCTCCGTTTCCCTGAGCGGCAGTGACTCGACCAGCCGGCTCTTGAGCCCGGCGATGATCTCCTCCTCCTGGAGCGGATTGAGGTGAATGAAGACTGCCGCGCCGAAACGAAACAGCACGACCATGCCGTCCTGGCCGACCGTGAACGCAAGCGGGTTGCTCGAAAGCTGCTCCTCGCGCTCCAGGCCCTTGAGATCGATACGCTCTGCAAGCTGCAATGCGCGTGCCTGAAACGTCTCCAGCGCCATCAAAACCTCAGGGCGATCTGATCGAACCACATCGCGCGACACCGGCCTGACGGCTCACGACACCTCGCCGCCATCGGCGCGGGGAGCAACCATGCGGGGCACGGCGGCTGAGGGTGCATCGGCCTGGGAAGCGTCGACGCTTTCGCGGAACTTGTTGGTGATCGGATACCGGCGATCGCGGCCGAAGCTGCGGGTCGTGATCTTCACGCCCGGTGCAGCCTGCCTCCGCTTGTATTCAGCGAGATAAAGCATGCGTTCCACGCGCTTGACCGTTTCCGGCGCATGGCCGCGCGCGACGATGTCGGGCAGCGGCATCTCGTGCTCGACGAGACATTCGAGAATGTCGTCCAGCACGTCATATGGCGGCAACGAATCCTGGTCGGTCTGGTTCTCGCGCAGCTCCGCAGATGGGACCTTGGTCAGGATGTTTTCCGGAATGACGATGCCAGCCGGGCCCTTGGCGCCCTTCGGCACATTGGCATTGCGCCAGCGGGAGAGCCGATAGACCTGCATCTTGTAGAGATCCTTGATCGGATTGAAGCCGCCGTTCATGTCGCCGTAGAGCGTGGCGTATCCGACCGACATCTCGGACTTGTTGCCGGTCGTCACCAGCATGCCGCCGAACTTGTTCGAGATCGCCATCAGCATCGAGCCGCGCACACGGCTCTGGATATTCTCCTCCGTGAGGTCCGGCTCGCGGCCTGCGAAAACTCCTTCCAGAGCTGTTGCGAAGCCCGCGACAGGGGCCTCGATCGGCAGGATCTCGTAGCGAACGCCGAGGGCTTCGGCGCAGGCTGTCGCATCGGACAGGCTCTCGTTCGACGTGTAGCGGTAGGGCAGCATGAAGCAGGACACCCGGCCGGGGCCGAGCGCATCGACGGCTATGGCTGCGACCAGTGCGGAATCGATGCCGCCGGAAAGTCCGAGCACGACGCCCGGAAACCCGTTCTTGTCCACGTAATCGCGCAGGCCCAGCATGCAGGCGTGATAGGCGGCCGCTGCATCCTCCTCGACGACCGCCTTGAGGCCCGGCTTGCAGCGCCAGCCGCCGTCCTCCTGCTCCCATTCGGTGAGGACCACGGCTTCCTCCCAGGCCGGAAGCTGGACCGCCAGGCTCGCATCAGCGTTGAGCACGAAAGAGGCGCCGTCGAAAACCAGCTCATCCTGCCCGCCGACCTGGTTGAGATAGGCAAACGGCAGGCCGCTTTCGGTGATCCGCGCGACGGCGACGTTCATCCTCAGGTCCGGCTTCATCCTATCGAAAGGAGAGCCGTTCGGCGTCACGATGATCTCGGCTCCGCACTCCTGCAGGCACTCGACCACCTCTTCGTTCCAGATATCCTCGCAGATCGGCACGCCGAGGCGAACGCCGCGGACGTTGACGGGCCCGGGCAGCGGGCCGGCATGGAACACGCGCTTCTCGTCGAAGACGCCGTAGTTCGGCAGATCGACCTTGTAGCGCACCGCCTGCACGACTCCCTCGTCCAGCAGTGCAACAGCGTTGTAGGCGCGACCCTCCTCTGGCCAAACCGTGCCAAGCAGAAGCGCCGGACCGGAATTGACGTCGCTGGCCAGCTCCTCGAGCCCGCGTCGCGCCGCGGCCGCGAAGGCCGGCTTCAGCACCAGGTCCTCCGGCGGGTAGCCGGTCACGAACAGCTCAGGGAAAACGATGACGTCCGCACCCAGGCGGGCTGCCTCCGCGTGTGCGCGCCTTGCCTTCGCGATGTTGCCCGTAATGTCGCCGACCACCGGATTGAGCTGAGCCAGCGCGATCTTGAAGGTTCTTGACATGCCTCAGTACTTAGAGATCCGGCGGAAGAAGGGAAATACGGGAGATGAGGCGAATGGCGAATAGCGAATGGCGAATAGCCAACAGAACAATCCCTATTCGCTACTCCCCATTCACTATTCGCTATTCACCTCTCACCCCCACGCCGTCGCGGCAACCGGCGGGATGTGCGCCGTCCGCTCCTGCTTCAGCCGTTCGGCGATCAGAAAAGCGAGCTCGAGCGCCTGGTCGGCATTGAGCCGCGGATCGCAGTGGGTGTGGTAGCGGTCGGAGAGGTCGGCTTCCGAGATCGCCGTGGCGCCACCCGTGCATTCGGTGACGTTCTGGCCCGTCATCTCGACGTGGATGCCGCCGGCGTGGGTGCCCTCGCCGCGATGCACATCGAAGAACAACTCGACTTCCTTGAGGATGCGCTCGAACGGCCGCGTCTTGTAGCCAGAGGCGGCAGTGATCGTGTTGCCGTGCATCGGATCGCAGGACCAGACGACCGTGCGGCCCTCCCGGCGCACGGCACGAATGAGCTTCGGCAGGTGCGATTCGAGCTTGTCCGCTCCGAAGCGGCAGATCAGCGTCAGGCGGCCCGGCTCATCCTTCGGGTTGAGCGTATCGATCAGCCGCAACAGACCGTCCTCATCCAGCGAGGGACCGCACTTCAGCCCGATCGGGTTGCGGATGCCACGGCAGAACTCGATGTGGGCATGGTCCGGCTGCCGGGTACGGTCGCCGATCCACACCATGTGGCCGGAGGTGGCGTACCACTCCCCGCTCGTCGAATCGAGCCGCGTCAGCGCCTGCTCGAAGCCGAGCAGCAGCGCCTCGTGACTGGTGTAGACAGTGGTGCTCCTGAGCTGCGGCGTCGTCTCCGATGTGATCCCACAGGCCCGCATGAAGACCAGTGTCTCCGTAATGCGGTCGGCCAGCTCCTGGTAGCGATGGCTCTGCGGGGAATCCTTGACGAAGCCCAGCGTCCACTGGTGCACCCGCTCGAGGTCCGCATAGCCGCCCACTGCAAAGGCGCGGATGAGGTTAAGAGTGGCTGCCGCCTGCCGGTAAGCCTGCAGCTGCCGGTTCGGATCGGGAATGCGGGCTTCAGGCGTGAAGTCGACGCCATTGATGATGTCACCGCGGTAGCTCGGAAGCTCGACGCCGCCGTGCTTCTCGACGGGGGAGGACCGCGGCTTGGCGAACTGGCCCGCCAGGCGGCCGACCTTCACGACCGGCGAGCCGCCGGCGTACGTCAGCACGATGGCCATCTGCAGGAAGACGCGGAAGAAGTCGCGGATGTTGTCGGCCCCGTGCTCGGCGAAGCTCTCCGCGCAATCGCCTCCCTGCAACAGAAAGCCATTGCCCGCGGCGACCTCTGCCAGATCCTTCTTCAGGTGGCGCGCTTCACCTGCAAACACGAGCGGAGGAAAGGTGGCGAGCCTGGCTTCCACCTCGGCGAGCGCGGCCTTGTCCGGATAGTCGGGAACCTGGACGATCGGCTTCGACCTCCAGCTGTCGGGGGACCAGGACGCCCGCATCGGTATTCTCCTGAATAGCTTGAGCCTGTGGCTCCTGCCCTGGCCGCCGGCCCGGCAGGCCCTCACAGCGCACGTTAACGCAAACACCTGAGGCTAATTAGATGTGTGGCGCTTATATGCCAATCCTGTCCATCAGGCCAGCGCGGCCTGGCGCCCTGACCGCCGGCCGGGCGCCGGGCCCCGCGAAGGTTTGCAAGCGAGCATCAGTTGTCGGAAAACATGCTCATGGAATTCAGTACGCCGCCTTGGAATCGACGAGGTGCCATGGCATGGGTTGGGTCGGCGGCGGCTCAGCGGCCGTCTTGCCATGTCTTTTGCCTAGCATCCGGAGCTTAAACGGGGGATTGCGTCCATGCTGCGCTCGGGCCGTATGTTGATGAGTGTGGTGCTGCTCGGTGCAGCTTGGCTGTCACAGCCGCTGGAAGCGCGCGAGTTTCGCATCTCTCACCAGTGGTCCGCCGACATAGATGCGCGTGATCGCGCCGCCCGCGTGTTCGTCGCCGAGGTGCAGAAGCGCGTCCCCGGCATCAATTTCAGCATCCACCCGAAGTCCGCGCTCGGCTTCAAGCCCGCCGAGCAGTTCGACGCGCTGGTCGATGGCCGGCTCGAGCTTGCCATCTACCCGCTGTTCTATGGCACCAAGAAAGTGCCCGAGTTCTCCATCGGCCTGCTCCCGGGCGTGCCCGCCAACACGGAACTGGCCGGACTGCTCAAGGGCTCCGAGTTCGAGGAGAAGCTCCAGGCGCTCGCCATGGAGAAGGGCATTCGCATTCTGACGTGGTGGTGGCTCGGCGGCGGCATTGCCAGCCGCACGCAGGAGATCGGCGGTCCCGACACGGTAAAGGACATACCGATACGCACGGGCGACAAGGCGTTCGATCTCATGGTTCAGGCCGCCGGTGGCGAGACGCCGTCCATGCCGTCGACAGAGATCGCCGGCCGCATGGATGCGGGCGAGCTCGAGGCGGCCCTGACCTCGTATGAGTCCCACGTGTCGTTCCGCATCTACGAGCGCGCCAAGTTCGCGACCTTCGGCGGCTACGGCATCTGGACCTCCTTCCAGCCACTGATCATGTCACGAGCCGCCTGGGAGTCCCTCACTCCGGAGGAGCAGCGGGCGTTCGAGGAAGCTGCCGCCATCTCGGATGAATACTTCGTCGAGACACAGCTGGATGCGCTCAATACGGCCGTCGAGACCTTCAGGAAGGCCGGCGCAGAGGTGCGGGAGCTGACCTATGATGAGTACGAGGCCTGGCTGAGGGTGGCCAAGGTCAGCTCCTGGGAGAACTATCAGCACATCAGCCCGGTCGCGGCTGACCTCTTCACCTCGATGCTGCGCAGCTTCATCAACAGCGACAAGCGCGAATCTGCACGCTCCACCGCGGCACAGCCCATCGCGGTCCCCCAACCGCAGCGCGCAGTTCAGCCGAAGGCGGCCGTCAACCAGTAGGGCGGCCGCTTACAGCGCATCGATGCATATCAGGTTCACTGAACGCGCCCTCTCCCCGGCCGGGTTTGGGTGAGAGGGTTGCATCAACCGTTGTAACCTCTCCCATCGGCCCTACGGGCCGGCCTAGACCTCCACATCATCAATGCCTTCAAGGCCGAGGAGATGGCAGGGAAGGATCAGCGCCGGGCTAGGCAAGGCCGTTCGGCGGATGAAGAAGGCAGGATAAGCTTTTTCGCCTATTCCGGCGATTTCGTCGGCTTCAGCTCCGGCGGCGGCTCGTTGCTGCGGAGGCGAGGCTTCGCCGTATCGGAGAAGCTGTTGAGGATCAGGTCGGGCGAGCTCGTGTTGTGCCGCGAAGGCGTGAGCCGGCCGAGCCAGATGTCGGTCGCGGTTGCGCGATCGAACGCCATGATCGGCTCCTCGCGCCAGCCCTTTGCGCCAGGCTCTCGCAGCGCGACGCGCGCCACATCGTTGTTGAACTCCGTGATGTACATGGAGCGCACCATGGCGAACGGGCGGTCCTCGATGGGCTTGTCGAAGACGACGTGCAGCGCATGGCGGTTCTGGTCCGTCTCGACGACCTGAACGGTCGCCGAGCCGCCGCGCTCGAAGGTGAGCGTGAAGGACTTCGTCGCCGGATCGAACGCCAGCTCCTTGATGCGGACCAGCGGCCGCACATCCTCCTCGACCGGACCGATCAGGAAGGAAGAGCCGAATACGGTGCTGTCGAGGCCCGATGGTGTCTTCGGCCGCAGGCGCCAGTAGCCGTCCTGCGGGTAGATCACCAGAACCTCCTCGCCGCCCATGGGCCGGATCATCCAGAGCTGCACGAGGTGGATTCCTTCTTCGACGCGATCACCGACGCGCACGGTCGCCGTCGCCGGGCGCCAGAATGTCGGGAACGTGAGGCCGACCAGCCAGAACTCGATCTGCTCGTACATCGTCACGCGGCGCGGCGGCACCGGCGCGGCGAATACGGGGTCGCCTGACATGTCGCAGTCTGTCCAGTCGGGCTCGAAGCTGTCGCGCTGCAGCGTGGACATATAGACCGGATGCGCCGCCTCGATGCGGAAACTGCGCACCCGCGGCGAGGTGAACGCGACGCTGACGTTGTCCTTCTCGGCGCAGAGCACCGGCTCGCTGCCATTCGTGACTTCGACGGGGACGGGCTCCGGGCGGACGGGATCGGATGTCTGGGACATGGCGGGATCGCTGACGGTTGCGAGACTGCAGGCAAAGGCGAGCGCAAGCGCCCGCCGGCATTCAGACACGGAGAGCATAGACATCGCCCGAGTTGGCCTCGTGTGGAAGCGAATGGATGAAGGTCCTGATCTGCCGGCCGCCAACCCAGTCGTCGAGCTGGAGAGCCTGCATCTCGCCGATCCCTGCGTTGAAACGGTAGTCCCCGAGGTCGAGTAGCCGGCCGACACAGCGCAGCGCGACGTCGCGCTGAATGGTGGTGAACTCGAAGGAAAGTGCCGGAAGCGCCGAGCTGAGGCCCGCCAGCACGTCAGCCTCGAAGCCTTCCACGTCGATCTTGACGAACCGGGGCTGGCCGAACTGGCCGATGAGATCGTCGAGCGTGGTGACCTCGACCTCGATCTCGCGGTCCCAGACCTGCCCCTCCCAGCCTCCCGCACCTGCCGCGGCGTTGATGAAGTCTTCCGATGCCGTCGTCACGGTCGGGTTGGCTGAGTTCACGTGCAGCACAGCACGCCCCCGCTGCCGCCCGCAGGCGGCCTCGACCAGCGTGACATCAGCGTCATCGCCATAGAGCGTCCGGATCACGTGCGCGCAATCGGTTTGGGGCTCGACGGCCACGACGCGGGCGCCCAGTCGCCGGAACGCCCCGATGCGGTCGCCGACGTGACTACCGATGTCGAACGCGAGATCACCGGGGCCGGCGAACCGGCCATAAAGGGCATCCATCGCTGCTTCGCGTGCAGCATCGCCGTAGTAGACCTCCAGCGATCGCCGGAGCGCCGCCAGCCGCGGATTGCGCTTCAGGGCAGAGAGCCGATCGTCAGCACGTCTCATGAGCGCCAGTTCTGGACGGCTTGGACCTCTGCGGGCGGATCGAAATCCTCGGGGATGCCGCACAGCCCCGCCGACTTGAGCAGCCGCCCAAGCTCGGGGACCGCGGTCAGCACACCGAAGGGAACGGCGAGCAGATACCCGGCCGTCAGCGGCAGACTCCATATCAGCGTGGCGGGCGAGATCGCCAGCAGCGCACCGCAGACGATGACACCGAAGACGACCTGCGGCCACAGGTTGCCCCACGCCAGCCTCCACGAGATGCCGTGAGCGTCGCGGGATTGCCCGCCCCAGGTGACCGACTTGCCGAACATGAGCCCGATCATGAAGACGGTCGTGCGAATGGTCGAGACGGCTCCGAGCAGAAAGGAGAAAATGAGCTCGATCGCCGCGCTCGCGGCAAACCGCAGCCGCCCGCCATAGCGAGCCACGCCGCCCGGCGTCAGCATGGCATCGGCCAGTCCGGCGATCTTGGGGCTCATGTACATCGTGAAGAACAGCACATAGAGGCCGACGGCGAGTCCGGCCGGGTAGTCAGCCACCCGCTGCGCTTCCCAGGCCAGCAGCGGCAGCAGGGCCACCATCAGCGTCCATGCGGGAATGCCGAGGAACATCAGGATCGCCCAGGCGAGCTGAAAACGGCTCATCGGCAGCAGGCCCGGCATGTCGAGCAGCTTCAGATATTGCAGGTTGCCCTGGCACCAGCGGATGTCGCGCCGCATGAACTCCAGCATGGTCGGCGGGTTCTCTTCCCAGGAGCCGCATTCCTCCGGCAGAACGCGCACCTCGTAGCCAGCCCGGCGCATCAGCGTCGCTTCGACCTGGTCGTGGGACATGACGTGACCGCCGAGCGGCGGTTTGCCGGACAGGATCGGCAGATGGCACTGCCTCGTGAACGGCGTGATGCGGACGAGCGCGTTGTGTCCCCAGAAGGGCCCGCAGTCGCCCACCCACCACGCCTGCCCCATCGTGTAGGAGCGCATGCCGTGGCGCATGCCGAACTGGAAGATACGCGCGAAAGCACTCGAGGACGGCATGCCGACCACGAGGCTCTGCAAGATGCCGATGCGCGGGTGTGCCTGCATGATCCGCACGAAGCGGACGATCGTCTCGCCCGACATGAGGCTGTCGGCGTCGAGCGGCAGCATCAGCTCGAAGTCGCGGCCCCAGCGCGCGCAGAAGTCGCGCAGGTTGCCCGCCTTGAAGCCCGTATTCTCCGCCCGGCGGCGATAGACGACCTGATTCGGGTCCGGCAGCGATCGGCGCCAGGCCTCGGCTGCCTCCTCCTCGGCCGCCGCAACAGCCGGATCGTTGGAGTCACTCAGGATGAAATAGCTGAACTGGCCGCCCCAGCCGGTCGCATCCAGGCTCTGCTTCACGGTCTTGAGCCGCAGGAAGGCGCGGGCCGGATCCTCATTCCGCAGCGTCATGAGAACCGCCGTGCGGAGCATGATCGGCGTGTCGCGGTCGCCAGCCTTCGCAAAGGGTGCCACCCGCTCCATCGGATCGCGGACGCCGTGCAGCAACCACAGCCCCAGCACCGAGTTCCAGAAGCCCAGCACGGTCCATGGCGAGCCTATGGCAAACGCGACGAGCAGCACGGTGTCGACGAGCGTCCACCCGCCGGCCGCCAGCACCAGGACCACGCCCCACATCAGGAGCACATAGGAGGAGACATTGAGAAGCATCATGATGAATCGGCGGCGGCGCAGGTCCTCGATGGACTGCGTGCCGGTCGGCGTAGTAAGCACGGTGCGGTTGCCCAACGCCGGCATCGGCGTCGAAATCACGTGGTGCTCGCTCATGGCGCACTACCTCGATGACAGCTGTGATCGGCCGTCGACTGCGGGTCCTTCGAAATGAAAAATGCGGCAGCAGGAAGATCGTGCTCCGCCACCGCCCTTTGGTATGTGGGCAAAGGAAAGGTGGAGCTGCGAGCCGAGCCGCTGCTGGAGCCGGCCAAAGATGAGGTTCTGGTCCGCACGCTTTTCAGCGCGATCAGTCGCGGCACGGAGCGCCTCATTTTATCCGGAGCTGTTCCTCAGAGCGAGAGGGAACGCATGCGGGCGCCGTTTCAGTCCGGCTCATTTCCCTTTCCTGTCAAATATGGTTATTGCGCGGCCGGCATTGTGGAAGACGGCCCGGCGGAGCTCATGGGCCGGACGGTTTTCGCGTTGCACCCGCATCAGGATGTTTTCGTTGCACCTGCCAGCATGGTACTGCCAGTGCCCGAGACGGTGCCGCCGAAGCGGGCCACGCTCGCCGCAAACGCGGAAACCGCGCTCAATGCACTCTGGGATGCGAATTGCGGGCCGGCCGACCGGATCGTGCTCGTCGGCGGCGGCACCGTTGGACTGCTGACGGCCTTTCTGGCGGCGCAAATGCCGGGCGCCGAGGTGACCCTTGTCGATGTCGTTCCGGAGAGAGCGCGCATGGCCGAGCAGCTCGGTTTTCGCTTCGCCTCGCCCGCGGAAGCACCGCGCGACGCAGATGTCGTGTTTCACGCGAGCGCAACGGCTGAAGGCTTGTCCACGGCCATCGACGTGGCCGGCCTCGAAGGCACCATCGTCGAGATGAGCTGGTACGGCGAGGGGTGCATCCCGGTATCGCTGGGCTGTGCCTTCCATAGCCGCCGGTTGAGACTGATATCGTCACAGGTGACGCAAGTCGCGCCCAGCCACCGGCCGCGATGGTCGCAGCGCAGGCGCCTTGAAGCTGCCCTGTCGCTGTTGCATGACCCGCGCCTCGACGCGCTGATCACCGAGGAAATCGAACTCGCCGACGCGCCGATCCGATTGCCGCAGGTGCTCGCCCCGGGAGCGCCGGGGCTGGCGCCCGTCATCCGTTATCCTGCCGCCCGCTGACACGAAAGGATCGCCATGTATGCCGTCGAAGTGCGCGACCGCATCATGATCGCCCACAGTCTGCCCGACGCGTTCTTCGGTCCGGCGCAGAACATGCATGGCGCGACATTCGTCGTCGATGTCACATTCTTCCGCGAGGAGCTGACCCGGCACAACGTGGTGGTGGATATCGGCGCAGCGCTTGGTGTGCTGCGGGACGTACTGCAGCCGCTGGCCTACCAGAACCTCGATGAGCTGCCCCAGTTCGAAGGCAAGCTGACCACGACGGAGTTTCTGTGCCGCCACATCTTCGAGGGGATCACCAAAGCTGCGCGCGAGGGCGCTTTGGGAGAGGACGGCAGGAGCCTCGCCCGCATCCGCGTGACGCTGCACGAGACTGACCTGGCGCGCGCCTGGTTCGAGGGGCTGGTCGGTGGTTGACGTTGCCTTCGCCATACCCGGCGACCTTGCCACGCCGACAGGCGGTTATGCCTACGACCGTGAAGTGCTGGCGCGTCTGCCGGATAATGGCTTCCGGGTCCGCCATCTCATGCTGCCCGCCGGCTATCCTGATCCGACCGCACAGGACCTCGCTCGATCCGCCAGTTTGTTCGCCAGCCTCCCGCCTGAAGCGGTTCTGCTGGTGGATGGGCTGGCGCTTGGAGCGATGCCTGCGGACCTGATCGCCAAGTTCGGGCGCCCGATCATCGCGCTGGTTCATCACCCCCTGGGCTACGAGACGGGGCTACCGGAAGAGCGCGCACGCAAGCTTATCGCGCTGGAACGGCAGGCGCTTTCGTTCGCGAAGCGCGTTGTCGTGACGAGCGCGTTCACAAAGCGGCTTCTGATCGATCACTTCGCCGTACCCGAGGCCGTCATCACGATAGCCGAGCCCGGCACGGAACCAGCGCAGCGGGCACAGGGCACAGGGCAGCCGCTGCAGTTGCTCAGCGTTGGTGCTGTCACGCCACGGAAGGGATTTCCGGTCCTCGTCGAGGCACTGGCGCCACTTGCCGGGCTGGACTGGCAGCTGACGATCGCCGGACCGCTCGATCGCGATCCTGCGGCAGTTGTCGAATTGCAGTCTGCCATCGCACAGCACGGCTTCGAAGAACGCATCGCGCTGCCGGGTACACTCGATCGCGAGCAGATCGCTGGTGCCTACGCGACTGCGGACGTGTTCGTGCTGCCGTCTCTGTTCGAGGGCTTCGGCATGGTTTTGACGGAGGCCATGGCACGCGGCCTGCCCATCGTCTGCACCACCGGGGGTGCCGCGGCCGAGACCGTGCCTGACGCCGCGGCCATCAAGGTCCCGCCTGGAAACGCGGGCGCGCTGAGCGAGGCCATACGGCAGGTCATCGTTGATCCCGGCCTGCGCCGCCGGCTTGCCGATGCGTCCTGGGCGGCGGCCCAGCGTCTTCCGAGATGGGAAGAAACCGCACGGCGTATCGCCGCCGTCATCCGGGAGGTGGCCGCATGAGCGGTTTTTCTCCCGACTGGCTCGCCTTGCGCGAACCCGCCGATCACGCCGCGATCAACGCCGAGGTGCGTGCAGCCTGCGTGCGGGCGTTCGCCGGCCGGGATGCCATCCGCATCATCGATCTGGGCTGTGGCACAGGCTCCAATCTGCGCAGTCTCGCTCCCGCGCTAGGGTTGCACCAGCATTGGACCCTTGTGGACCACGACGCCGCCCTGCTGGATGTGGCGAAATCCCGTGCAGACGAAATTGCCGGACTCAATGTCGAGATTACTTATAAGCAGGCCGACCTCTCCAACGCCGATTGGGGTACCCTCATTAGAGATGCAGACCTCGTCACCGCATCTGCCCTGTTCGATCTCGTGTCGGTCCCGTTCACCGAGAGGATGGCCGGCGAAATCGCCGCCTGCGGCAGCGCCTTTTACACCGTACTGACTTACGACGGCGTCGCCGCGTTCCTGCCGGAGCATCCGGCCGATCGGGCCATGCGGGAGGCTTTCAACCAGCATCAGCAGATGAACAAGGGCTTTGGTGCCGCGGCCGGACCTGGCGCCACGGAGGCGCTGGCCAGCGCCTTCCGGCAGCACGGCTATGTAGTCCAGCGGGGCAAGAGCCCGTGGGTTCTTGACGCCTTGCGATCCGGTCTGCGCCATGAGCTGGAGCGCGGCTGGGCCGCTGCGGTGCGCGAGACGGGCCTTGTTCCCGGTGACACCATCGACGACTGGCTCACGCACCGCAGGCGCGCACCGTCGGCGGTCACAATGGTCGGTCATGAGGATCTGCTCGCGCTGCCTGCCGAAGTGTGAGGGCCGCTACCGGCGCCCCACGCTCGTCAGCATCCGCCAAAGGACATTGTCCTTGCGCACGAAATGATGGAACAGCGCCATACCCGCATGCCCGATGATCAGCGCGATCAGCACGAACGCCAGCGTCTTGTGCACGGCCAACACCTGGTTCGCGAGCTCCTGGTTGGGCTCGGCCAGTGCCGGCAATGAGAATGCGCCGAAGATCTCGAGCGCCGGGTAGAGCGAGATACCAATCCAGCCCAGGATCGGCATGATCAGGATCAGCCCGTAGAGGGAATAGTGGACCACCGCGGAACCGTAGCGCTGCCACGGCTCCAAAGTCGGTTCCGGCGGCGGCGCGCCTCGCCAGAGGCGGTAGCCGATCCGGGCCAGCACCACCCACAGCAATACGAACCCGACCAGCTTGTGCGCGCTGTACAGCTGGTTGGTCGTATCGTCCCAGATGTTGAGGGTGTTGCCGCGGTAGTTCATCACCAGGCCGACCGGAATCATGATCGCGACGAGCGCCACCGTCAGCCAGTGGAAGAAGCGCGCCGGCGTCCTGTAGGCCTCGACCGCTTTACTCTTGTCCGCCGTCTGCTCGCTCATGCCATCCTCCCATCAGATCGCAGGTCGCAGTCGAACAGGACGTCGCCGTCCTCGAGCAGGTGAACACGTGTCGCAGGACGCCGCGCATCGCGCAACCGGCTGATGGGCTCGAGGGTCAGGCCGGTCTGGCCCGAACCGATGATCATGGGCGCGATGAGCACATGCAGCCGATCGACAGCACCGGCATCGATGAAACGGGAAATCGTGTGCGCGCCACCTTCGACCAGCAGCCTTTTCAGGCCGAGCTCGAAAAGCGCCGCCACGATCGCCGTTGGATCGATTCCCCCTGCGCTTGCCGTCAGGCGGATCACTTCAGTGCCTGCCGGAGCTCCTTCGTCACACGTGCGGATCACGATGCGCCGCGCGCCATCCGGGGCAAGGCACTGCGCGCCTGCCGGCAGCCGACCATTGGGGTCGATGACCACGCGCGCGGGATGATTGCCGGCAACCCGGCGGACGTTCAGCCTGGGGTCGTCCGCCAGCACGGTGCCGATGCCCACGACCACCGCATCGACTGAGGCCCTGAGCCGGTGCAGGTGGTTGAGTGCGGCATCGCGGTTGATCCAGCGGCTCTCGCCGGTCGGCGTCGCCACCCGGCCGTCGAGGGACTGTCCGAGCTGGGCGACGACGAACGGGCGGTTCGGATCGGCATCGCGGATCGGGGCACAGGGATCGTCGGCCTTCATTTCAGGAGCTCTTTCATCCATGGTCATCCTGGTCGCGCTGGGCTCACGCGACCTGCCCGCCTGGTCAGTGGCCGAACGCTCCATTGCCGGCTAGTCTGGCCCGATCAGACGCATGAACGCCGAGCCTGGCCAGTCCCGTTCCGTCCAAAGTCACGATGGTCCATAGAGGCCATCCTAGCATGCAACCATTGGATAACAGAGCATCGGATCATCGGGTGGCCGCGTCAGAGCGAATGACGGAACAGTCTGCAGTGGCGAAACCCATCGGCTGTCGCATCATCCCGGTCGCTGGGCTCCTGGCCTTGGGCTGGCTCGCACTCTGCTGGCCGTGGCTGTCGGGTGCTGTGACGATTCCCTGGGACGCCAAGGCGCAGTTTCAGCCGCAGGTCCAGTTCCTGGCGGCGAGCCTTGCGCGCGGAGAGCTGCCCTTCTGGACGCCGTACGCGTTTGCGGGACACCCACAGATCGCCGACCCGCAGTCGATGATCTTCTCGCCGCCGATGCTGGCACTGGCTCTGATCGATCCGGCGCCGGGGCTGTGGGCTGTCGATGCCACGATGCTGCTTTCCCTCCTCCTGGGCGGCTTCGGCGTCATGCTGCACGGCCGGGATCTCGGCTGGCATTGGGCAGCGGTGCTGATCGCGGCGCTTGCCTTTCAGTTCGGCGGTGTGATGGCCTGGCGGATCCAGCATTTCGGCCAGGTGCTGAGTCTGGTGTATCTGCCGTTCGCGCTCTTTTTTCTGCGGCGTGCGCTGGATCGGTCGAGCCCCGGCTATGGCGCAGCCGCAGGCCTCCTTGCCGCCTTCATTGCCCTCGGCCGCGATCAGGTGGCGCTGCTGTCGCTCTATCTGCTGGCCGGGTATGTCGCCTGGCATTGGCTGACGGCCCCTGCCCTGACCACTGCCGCAAGATCCAGCATCAGGCCGCTTGCCGCGGCCACTGCCACGACCCTGCTCGTCGCTGCCATCCCGATCGCGCTGACCGTGCTTCTCGCAAGCCACTCGAACCGGCCGGAGATCGACTTCATCGGAGCCGGGCGTGGCTCGCTGCATCCTGCCCTGCTGGTGACGGCAGCGATGCCGCATCTGTTCGGCTCTGCGGGCGAGATGGAGCGATACTGGGGCCCGCCGAGCTTCACCTGGACGGGCACGGACCTCTTCATCGCGCAGAATGTGGGGCAGCTCTATCTCGGGGCGATTCCGCTGCTGCTCATCGTGGTCGGCCTTTCACGCGGTGTGCTGTGGGCGCGGGAGATACGCTTCTTCAGCATCGCCGCTGCGATCGTCCTGCTCTACGCGCTCGGCTGGTACACGCCCGTGTTCCGGGCGGCCTACGAAATCCTCCCCGGCGTTGCCCTCTACAGGCGTCCCGCGGATGCCCTATTCCTGGTGGGCGGGCTCGGCGCCTTGCTGGCTGGCTATGTCGCTCACCGGATGCTTGGCGGAAGTCTGCCTCAGGTCGCCGCCTGGCGCCGGTGGCTCGAAGCGGGCGCAATCGGTCTGATCCTTGCTCTGGGCCTCTCGTTTGCCCTGCGGTTCGATCAGTTCGCCTCTGCGGTCGCGCCGATGCTTCGGGCCGCAGCCTCGCTGGGGCTCGGCGCTCTCGTGTTACTGGTGGCAATCAGGCTGTGGCCGGCGCGGCCCGTACTCGGCGGCGTGCTGCTCGTAGCCTTCACCACGGCTGATCTGGCCGTCAACAACGGGCCCAACGGCGCAACGGCCATGCCGCCCTCCGAGCTCGCCATGCTGGAGCCGGACACGGAGAATGAGACGATCCGCTTGCTGAAGCGCAAGGTGGGCGAAACCGCCAGCGAGGTGCGCCGGGACCGGGTGGAGCTCGCGGGGCTCGGCTTTCACTGGCCCGGCGCCAGCCTGACACACGGGCTCGATCACACGCTGGGCTATAACCCGGTCCGCCTCCGTCTTTACGCGGCTGCAACGGGTGCTGGAGACACGGTCGGCCTGCCGGACCAGCGCAAGTTCACGCCGCTCTTTCCATCGTATCGCTCGCGGCTCGCCGATCTGCTGGGGCTTCGCTTCATCGCAACGGGCGTGCCTGTCGAGCAGATCGACGAGAACATCAGTCCGGGCGACCTCCAGCTCATCGTGCGCACGGCGGATGCCTACGTCTACGAGAACCCGCGGGCCCTGCCGCGCGTCTTATTCGCTCATCAGGCGATCGAAGGCGATTTCGAAGCCATGCTCGCCACAGGCAACTGGCCCTCGGCAGATCCGATGACGACGGTAGTGCTGGAAGGCGCTCCGGCCCCGGCGGTCCGCCGTCCCGGCACGGCCCGAATCGTCCGATATGCGAATGGCGAGGTCGTCATCGAGGCAGACAGCCCCGATGGCGGCTGGGTGATCCTTAACGATGTCTGGCACCCCTGGTGGTTCGCCGAGATCGACGGCTTGCCTGCGACACTGAAGCGGGCCAACGTGCTGTTTCGCGCAGTGGAGGTGCCATCAGGCCGCCACACCGTGAGATTTGTGTTCCGGCCGCTCGCCGGCGCGATGCGCGAGGTCCTGAACCGGATGTGACGCAATGGCCCGAGCACAGACCGTGCTGGCCACTGACACACGACCGAACGCGATGAAGCTCATCTCCGTCTATATCCGCGCCGTAGGGCAACTCATGTCCGAGCGCTGGCTCGCCACATCGCTGGTGTGCGCCAATGTCGGCGTCGGAGTGGTTGCGCTCGCCGAGCCCATCCTGTTCGGCCGGGTGGTCGACGGCTTGTCCCAGGGCAGCGCGGTATTCCCGCTGATCGTGCTGTGGGCGGGGCTCGGCCTGTTCGGCATCGTGGCCGGCGTGCTGGTCGCGGTCGCCGCCGATCGCCTCGCGCACCGGCAACGGCTGGCTGCCATGAGCCGCGCCTTTGAGCGCACACTGACGCTCCCCATCAGCTATCTGGCGGAGCGGGGCACTGGCGCCACGGTGCGCACCATACTCGCCGGCACGGACGCGCTCTTCGCCACCTGGCTGACGTTCGTGCGCGAGCAGCTTTCGGCGATCGTCAGCATTCTGTTCCTCGTGCCGACGGCCATTTACATGGACTGGCGGCTCGCCAGCCTGCTCGCCGTGCTGGCGGTGGTCTACACGATCCTGAACGTCACTGTCGTTTACCGCACCTCGGACGGGCAGGCCTCTGTCGAGCGCTACTACATCGACGTGTTCGGACGGGTCGGCGACGTGATCGGCAACGTTCCCGTCGTACAGAGCTATGGGCGCCTCTCGGCGGAAGCAGCCGCCCTGCGCGATCTGATGAACCAGCTTCTCGCCGCCCAATACCCGGTGCTGACCTGGTGGGGCCTGCTCAATATTCTGACGCGGGCAGCCTCGACCATCACGATGGTCTCGATTTTCTCCGTGGGCGCATGGCTCGCCAGCCGGGGTGAAGTGACTGTCGGCGAGATCGTGAGCTTCGTCGCCTTCGCCGCGTTGCTCATCGGCAAGCTCGACCAGCTCTCCGGCTTCGTGGCGCGCATGTTCATGCAGGCGCCGACGCTGAAGTCGTTCTTCGACCTGCTCGACACGACGGTCGCCATCGTCGAGCGGCCCGGCGCAAAGCCCTTGCCGAACGTTGCCGGGCAGGTGCGCTATGAGAACGTCACCTTCCGCTACGGCGACGACGAGCAGGGCGTCTTCGATCTCGATTTCGAGGCGAAGCCGGGAGAGACGGTCGCGCTCGTCGGCCCGACGGGGTCCGGCAAGACGACGACGCTCGCCATGCTGCAGCGCCTGCGCGATCCGGAGGCCGGCCGCATCCTGATCGACGGGCAGGACATCCGCGACGTCACGCTCACTTCGCTTCGCCACGCCATTGCGGTGGTTTTCCAGGACGCGGGCCTGTTCAACCGCAGCATCGCCGAGAACATCCGTATCGGCCGCCCGGGCGCCAGCGATGCCGAGGTCGAGGAAGCGGCGCGACTCGCCGAGGCCCACAAGTTCATCAAGCGCAAGCCTCGGGGCTACGGCTATCTGGCGGGTGAACGGGGCGCAGCCCTCTCCGGCGGCGAGCGCCAGCGCATCGCCATCGCGCGCGCCATCCTGAAGCAGGCGCCCATCCTCATCCTCGACGAGGCGACCAGCGCCCTCGACACCGAGACCGAGAACAAGATCAAGCGCGCCCTCGATGCCCTCCGCCGTGGTCGCACCACCTTCATTATCGCCCACCGCCTCTCGACGGTGGCCAACGCCGACCAGATCCTCGTCTTCGACCAGGGCCGCATTGTCGAGCGCGGAACGTTCAGAGAGCTGGTCCGGAAGGGCGGGCTCTTTGCGCGGCTGGTGGCAGAGGGCGGGTTCACGGAGCCCAGCGAGCCGGACGCGCCGGAGCCCGTATCGGCCGAGGCTGAGACAGTTTCTTGAAATTCGCGCCTTCGGCGGACTCTTGCGCTGGTTCCCGGCTCTGCGCTCCGGCTGCGCGTCGCTTGGCCGGGATGACGAAAAATTCGAGTCCCTTCAGGGTAGCTCTCAAGGGAGTCGTACGAACGGCTCCCGCTTGCCGCGGACACAGCGGCGAAGCTTCAGCACCGATCCGGCCATCGGCTCGGCAGCAATCGCCTCCGCGCTCATGTTCTCGCGCGCGGAGGTAACGGCCAGCTCGGTCAGCGCCGGACCGAAGAACGCCGGGCAAGTCGGTTGGCTGACGGGCAGGCCGCAGGTCTCAAGACGCCTGCCATTCGGGGCCATTGCATACACGGCAGAGGCGCCCCAGGCGGCGATCCAAATGTTCCCGTCGGCATCGATGACCGCCCCATCCGGCGCGCCCTCGTCCTGCGCGAACTGCTTGAAGACGGCCGGCTGACCCACCGGCAGCCCGGTGTCCGGATGAACCTCGACGCGCCAGATCATGCGCTTGTCGGAATCTGCGAAGTGCGCAGCTCGCCCGTCCGGCGAAAAGCAGATCGCGTTGGGTATGGTGATGCTGTCGAACAGCAGCCGCAGCTCGCCAGCTCGGAACCACCATAGTCCGCCCGCTTCCGGCTCCGCGTTCTTGCCCATGCTGCCAATCCAGAAGGCGCCAGAGGGATGCACGCGTCCGTCATTCGCGCGCAACTGTGGTCCCTTGTCGAGAAACGGGCAGATTGGCTGCGCCGTCCCCGTATCGAGATCGAGCAGCCGGAGATCGACCTCCGTCGCCACCAGAATCCGGCTTCCGTCGACCAGCGCAGCCGCAGACGCCATCACGTCGAGCTCATGCACCCGGGGCTCGCCACCCATGAAGGCGCGCTCGTAGACGCGCCGCTCCAGGATGTCGAACCAGATCAGAGTACCCCGGCCGGGGTGCGCGATCGGTCCTTCGCCGAGCTCGTTCGCGCACGCGTACCAGACGTCGGCATCGGCGCGGTCCGCACTCATAAGGCACTCCCGAAACTGAAGCGGTACTCCGTGACCTGCCGGTAGATTTCTCCCGGACGCAGCACCGCATTGGTGAAGTCCGGGTGGTTGGGCGAATCCGGAAAGCGCTGCGGCTCCAGGCAGAGGCCACTGAACGGGCCATAGCGGCGACCGCCGAGACCTGGGACCGGTACGGCGATTTTGGACCCGTCGTAGAACTGAAGCCCCGGCTCCGTCGACCAGACCTCGAGCGCGAGGCTGCCATCAGGCGCTTCCAGCCGCGCCGCCCGCCGTGGCGCATCCGCCGCCTCGCGCGCAACGACGAAGTTGTGATCATAACGGACGGCCGGATCACCCCGCTCGATCAGCCGGAGATTGCGGAAATCGAACTCACTGCCCGCCACCGGCCGGAACTCACCCGTAGGGATCAGATCATCATCGACCGGGAGATACTGTGGCGCGCTGATCGCCAGCCGATGACCGCGGATGTCGCCGTCGCCGGCCAGGTTGAAGTAGCTGTGGGCCGCGAGATTGATGATGGTCGGAGCGTCCGTGGCGGCGGTCAGCTCTATAGAAAGTTGCATGGGCCCAGACAGGCGATACGTGCAAGCCACCTGCACCGTCCCCGGATAGCCCTCCTCGCCATCCGGAGAGACGAGCGATAGCCGCACACTGTCCTGGCTCACGTCATCGAGCGCCCAGACCCTTTGCCCGAAACCGCGGTTGCCGCCGTGCAGATGGGTGCGCCCGTTTTCATTGAGCGAAAGCTGGTACTCACGACCGTCGAGCGTAAACCGGCCGTCGCGGATGCGGTTTGCGAACCGGCCTGCGATACAGCCCATGTACGGCGAATGGGCAATGTAGTCCTCGAGCCGATCGAACCCCAGCACCACGCAGCGGGCGCCTCCGGGCGTGTCTACCATCATCTCCTGAATGACGGCGCCATAGGTCAGAACCGACACAGCGAGGCCCTCGCCCCTCAGCTGCACGCGCTCCACCGGCGCTCCATTGCACGTTCCGAAGGCCTCGCTCTGAGATTTGCGGCTCGCGTCAATCATTCCAGGCTCCTGAACTGGCGTTCATCCGGCACCGCGTAAGGAACACCCGCACGGCCAACGCGTTGCGTGCTCGACCACTCATCCATGAGGACAGCAATGCGCACCTTAACGATTGCCACCGCGTGCCTCACACTGGCTCTTGGGGCAGAAGCGGTCCACAGCCAGACGAGCTCGCCCGGCGGCTCGCCATCGACCGGCCCCGCATCGGGCGTCAGTCCCGGCCGGGCGACCGGCATCAGTCCGGACGCCAGATCAGTTCCCTCCCGGCGTGGACTTCCAGCCAATCCAGGTCTTTCGGGGGAAGCGGGCGGCAGGCCGTTGATGCAGGACCGGATGGACGGCACGCGCGCGGGCGATCGCGCCCGGTTGCCCGAGCGCCTGCGGCAGCGCCGGGGCAATCGTATGATGCCCGGCGAATCGACCGACCGGTTTCCGGCCTCGCGCCTGTTGCCGCTGCGCCCCGGCAGCCCGTCCGACGCCCGCCGGGCACGAAACCGCCCATTGGGAATCGAGCCCGAGGGCAGCCCATCGGCCTCTCAGCGCCGCCAGACCCGGCGGACGGGGGCCGATTTCACGCAGCGGGAGTGCGAACAGATCTACGATTCCGGAACCGGGATGACTCGCCAGCAGTGGTCGGCAAGCTGCGCACGGGTCGGGCGGCGCATGGACCGGCTGCAGCAGATGGGCTCGACGCGACGCGGCCCCCGGGAGCTCGGTCCATCGGAAACGGCCCCATCTACCGCAAGGTGAGGTTGCACCCCGAGTTCACCGGGCAGTTGGTCTCTTGCACTACCCGGTGAGTTGACGCACGATTTGGCCACCGGGAGTTGAGCTCCCGCCTATTCGAGGGCAACCAAGCCGCGGTTGGAACGGCCCGGCTGTCGACACGTTTTCGGCCACACCGGCCGCAGCCCTCGGCGTGTCAGCACGGGTCTTCCGGCCGCCTGGACGGGAGGTCACGTCCATGAACGTTGCTGCGATCCTCAAAGGAAAGGGCCGGGCCGTCGCCACGGCACGGCCGGAGATGCCGTTGCAGGCTGTCACCGAAAAACTGATGGCCAAGCGCATCGGCGCGCTCGTCATCGTCGGCGCCAATGGCGCGGTCGCCGGCATCATTTCCGAGCGCGACATCATCCGCGCCATCGCCGAGCGGGGCGCCGACTGCCTCAAGCAGCCGGTATCCGAGTTCATGACCCGGCAGGTCGTGATCTGCAGTGAGGCAGATACGCTCGATCAGGTCATGGCGATCATGACGGCCGGCCGCTTCCGCCACATCCCCGTGGTCGAGGACGGCGCCCTGGTTGGCATCGTCTCGATCGGCGACGTCGTGAAGCATCACATCGCCGAGGTCGAGATGGAGGCCAGCGCACTGCGCACCTACCTGTTGGCCGGATGAGCGCGGCACGACAGCCGTTGAACTGGACAAATTGAGAACCTGACCGGCTGAGGCGCGGGCGGCGACTCGAATCAGAGTCGCCCCCGATCACCCAAATCAGTCGTTCACCGCCCCGCAATCCACACTTCTCACCTCCCTCACAGCACCACCGGCGGCTCCGAGCGGCCTGAAAACGCGTTGCTGATGCGCACTTCGTGACAAAAGCGCAACGATTTCAGATCAAATCCGTCGACAACTTAAGCGCGAGTTTGCTCGGAACCCGCAACTGCACTAAAGCAGGAATGCGAACAACCTCAGCGGGCGTTCGTCAGCGACATGCAACCGGTGCAGCCGCTGTGTGGAGTGTCGTGCGGCGGAGCCTCTCTCGAGGATCCACCCAGAGCTGGTTCGGGACCGGAAGGCACCCCGGCCGCTCTGCAGAAAGCAAGCCCGGCGGGCTGGTAGGCCGCACTAAAGAGTTCAGCGTCGAGTTCAGTCGCGTCTCCCGAGTACCGCGTCCAGTCGGAGTGGCGTGCGCACACGCGCGTGCGTGCACCTCGGACCGGACGCGCGAGCTGTCGCCGGGCAGCGCGTGCTGCTTTCTGCGCCAACGGAACAAACGAGTGGAGATGGAAATGATTGGGGGACTGATGAAGACGACCAGTCGCTTCGCCATCGCCGCCGCGGCCAGCGTCATCGCGACCAGCGCCATGGCGGCCGATCTCGGCGGAAACTGCTGCGCCGACCTCGAGGAACGGGTCGCCGAGCTCGAGGCCACAACCGCCCGCAAGGGCAACCGTCGCGTGTCGCTGACCGTCTACGGCCAGGTGAACGAAGGCATTCTCTGGTGGGACGACGGCGAGGAAACCAACGCCTACGTCGTGACGAACGAGAACTCGCGTACCCGCTTCGGCTTCCGTGGCGATGCCACGATCAGCCCGGAGTGGAAGGCGGGGTACTTGCTCGAGATTGGTGTGCGTATCGCGAACAGCGCTGGTGTCGATCAGTTTGTGGATGACAACGTTGGGTCGACCAACTCCTTGGACCTGCGCCACAGCGCCTGGTACCTTGAGTCCAACCGGCTTGGCCGGGTTTGGGTCGGCCATACCAGCATGGCCACCGACGGCATTACTGAGATCAACTTGTCGAATGCCGCCCAGATTGGTGCGCCTGACGTGAACAACTGGGGCGGGAGCATGTTCTTGCGATTGGAGAACGGCACGCTGTTAGCAGTTGCGCCCTTCGCCGGTTTGCAGTGGAACGACATTCTTTCTCAAGCCAATGCCAACGTCGGCGATGGTGATCGGCGAAATCTCGTCCGGTATGTTTCGCCAACTTTCACGGGCTTCACCTTCTCCGCCTCCTGGGGTGAAGACGACTTCTGGGATGTGGCGCTGCGGTACGCCAATGAGTTCAACGGGGTCCGAGTTGCCGCGGGCATCGGATATCAGCAGTGGACGGACGGCAATGCAACCGCGGTACTGCCGACCGACATCTTCGGAATAGGTGGCTTTGCCGCTACATCCACTGGCAGCCAAGGCGACCGTGGTTGCGCTGACCTGCACTTCGTCGATCCCGCACTCCGCTTCAGCAACGACTCGGACGTCGATTGCTGGGCAGTCGGCATGTCAGCCAGCGCCATGCACGTGCCGACGGGGCTCTACATCGCTGGTTCTTACGGCTTCCTCGAAGACGAAAACCGTCGGGAGCTGTTTGCCCTACGAGCCCTGGAAGGCGGACTGTTCCTGCCTAACGTCGATGATCGTGACGAGTTCTGGTATGTTCAGGCCGGTATCGAGAAGAACTTCTTCGGCTTGGGCAAAACGACCATCTACGGCGAGTACTTCCAGGCTGACACGGGAGCTGGTCTGGCTGGCGGCGACGTAAACGACCTCGGGTTCTTGGCTGGTACATTGGCCCTTGGGAACGACTTCGATGACTTCGGCGCGGCCATTGCGAGCTCCGAGGTCACCGTCTGGGGCTTCGGTATCGTCCAAACGATCGATGCCGCGGCGATGGATCTCTACGCAGGCTATCGCAACTACTCGGGTGAGTTCGACGCGGTCATCAACGTCGGAGGCCCATTCGGCACCCGCCTGAACCTCGATGTCGAGGACTACCAGGCCGTGTTCACGGGCGGCATCATCCGCTTCTGACCGCCAGCCTCACCTAATGTGACCTGCCGAAAGCCGCCCCACGGGGCGGCTTTCTTGCGTTTGGAGTATCCCCCACCGTGCGGAACACGGAACAATCCAGCAACAGAACTGTTGCGCGCCTTCAACTGGTGACATATCGGCCACGGTTCCGATCGATTAGGCGGAAAACGGCCAACTCTCCCTTCCCCCCCGATCCGTCCTCCTCTATCGATCTTCCTCAGTATCGAGTCGTGCGGCGGGGCCTCTTGTTAGGAGGTCAAGCACGGGCAGGCGAAAGATCCAAGTGGATCCTGAGCCCGCCCAGCAGGAAGCAAGCCCGGCGGGCTGGTAGCCGCACTCGAGTATCCCAGCGTTGAGTTCAGTTCAGTCGCGTTGCGCGTAACGCGTCCAGTCGGAGTGGCGTGCGCTCACGCGCGTGCGTGCACCTCGGACCGGGCGTG
>JAWLCO010000034.1:0-34348 GCA_041687075.1 Hyphomicrobiaceae bacterium
TGGTCGTGGCCGAGGAAGAACGTCAGTGCCGAGCGGACGGCGAAGGCGAGCCCGATGGACGCAACCAGTGGGTAAACGCCAGATCGCCCGGCAAGCCTGCGAAAGACGGCGAGGTAGAGAGCTGCCGATAAAGCAGCCATCGCAGCCATGCCCGTCACGGCGCCAAGGACGATGGAGCCGCCGAGAAGCACCTGACCGCCATAGCCGGCATAGGCCCCGGCCGTGAGGACATCGCCCGCCGATGCATTCGGGAAGCGGGCGATGCCGAAGACCAGGGTCAGGGCGAGGGCCAGCAGCGCGATCCCCAACCCCTCGACAACCCCGTTCACAGCGAGGTTGAGGAAGTATGTCAGGCTCATTGCACGCCGCCCCGCATCAGTTCCGGATCAGAGCGAAACGACGCCGGTGCGCTCGAAGACACCGTTCTTGATGGTGCTCTCCGAGAAGTCCGGGGTGACGTCGCCGTACTCGTCGAAGTCGAGGCGGCTGGATGCACCCTCGTAGTTGATGGGGCCGCTCTTCAGCGCCTCCTTGCCCTCGGCGAAGGTCTCGACGACCTTGCCATCCGGGTTCGCGATGTCGCGGATCTTCGCGTTGATCTCCTTCACGGACGCGCCCTCGCCGGCCGCCTCCATGGCCAGACCCCAGACGATCATCATGTCGTAGGTCATCGCCGCGTAGACGTTCGAGGAGCCCGGCGAGCCGGTGGCCTTCTGGTAGAGCTCGCTGAAGTGCGCGAACGCCCTCGACTTCTCGTTGGAGATGGAGTCGACCGCGATGACGCCCTCGACGACCTCGTTGCCCAGCGCCTCGACCAGCTTGTCATTGGCCGCCCAGGCCGGGATGATCCACTTGTTCTCGCCACCCGCCTGATACCATTCGCGCAGGATGATCGTCGTATCCGGCAGATAGGAGCCCGTGACGATGACGTCCGGGTTGGCCGCGAGCACGCTCTGCAGCTCGGAACGGTAGCTCGGCCGGTTCGGCTCGTAGACGACCTCGGCCACGACCTCGCCGCCCATCGCCGTCCAGGCCTTCTTGAAGCCCTCCGTATTGCCGATGCCCGACGCGTTGTTGAACGCCATGGTGGCCGGCCGCTTCCAGCCGTACTTCTCGGCGATCTTGGCGAAGGCCTGACCGAAGCGGTCGTTCGTCGCCTGATAGCGCCAGACCAGATCGTCCTTGTCCTCGGTCGAGATCGCCGGTGCGCCGGAGCAGTTCATCTCCGGAATGCCGGCGGCGGCCGTGATCGGCAGGACGGCAAGGGTGACACCCGACGACCAGGTGCCGAAGATGGCCTGCACCTTATTGACATCGATCAGCTTGCGGGCCGCGGTAACGGCGGCATCGGGGGCCGTTTGCGTATCCTCGGCAATGACCTCGATCGTGCGGCCGCCGGCTCCGCCTGCGTCATTGATCTCTTTCGCCGCGAACAGAATGGCCTGCTGCATTCCGGAGCCATAGGGGCCGCCAGCACCCGTGATCGGGCAGAGCGCGCCGACGCGGAACGGCTCGGCAGCGGAAAGACGCGTATTGCCAAGCGCTGCAGCGAGCGTCATGGCACCCGCGCCGACCATGAGCTGACGCCGGGAAGGGGTGTAGATGGTCATTGGCTCCCACTCTCTTTGGCTGTCCTGGTCCGGGGCGATGCGCCCGGTTTCGGCATTCTGCTTGGGCATCCCCTACAGGGGCTCCGTCCGGGACGCTAGGAGGCAAGAAACATTCCGTCAAGAATGTTTGTTACTTCGCCTTTCTCGGGGCGCTGCTGGCCCGGGCGCGCATTGGCGGGGAGTCGAAATCCACCAGGCCGCGGACGTGGGCCTTCCAGTGGGCCAGAAGGCTTTCATAATAGGCCGGGTCGTTGCGCAGCACCGTCTGGATTCCCATGCCGCGGAACAGGCACGTCGTCGTGTTCAAGACGACCTCCACCTCGGCGCGGCTGAGGGATGTGCCCTGGAAGAATTCGCGCCAGGTCGCGTCCAGCGCCTTGTGGAACTCGCGCACGACCGGAATCAGGCTCTCACGCAGCGCCTCGTTGTGACGGGCCTCGGTGATGTGCTCGATGGTCACGAACAGGAGCCGGCCAGAGTACATTCGCCAAAGATTGTCGAGGAAGTCATCGAGCGTCATTGCGCCCGAGTGGGCCTGATCCAGCCAGCTACGGATCTCAGCAGTGGAGTCCTTGAGAAGCTTCTCCACCGAAACCGTCACCAGCTCTTCCTTGGTCGCGTAATGGTGCATCAGCGCCCCACGGGAGACGCCGGCCCGTTCCGCGATTTCCGCCGTGGTAACGCGGGCATAGCCGCGCTCGTGCAGTGCCTCGATGGTGGCCTCCATCAGACGGCGCTGCGTTTCGGCGCTGCGCTCCTCCTGCGTCCTGCGCCTCCGTGCGGGCGGTCTGGCGGGACCCGTCGGCTCCTTGCTGAGAGCAGTGCTCACGCGATGCCTCTCCATTTCTGTCGTCACATTGCCGAGACCGTCGACGCTGGAAGCAACCGCGTCACCGGCACGTTGCGGAATGGCGTTTCCTCAACTCGCAGCACCGATAGCATAATCGGCCGTGGGCTACATTATGACTGCACCCGGGCAGCCCGGCGCCCAACTCAGACATGCTACGCTGAGATGCAAAGAGCCCTCATCAAATTGAAAGTGGGATTGCGATGAAAATCGAAGTCGGCGGAAATCAGGTCAATGTCGTCCTCGAAGGACCCGAGGACGCGCCTGTCGTAACGCTCAGCCACTCGCTGGCAGCTCACCTCGACATGTGGCGCCTGCAGATGGCTGCGCTTCTGGAGCGCTTCCGCGTGCTGCGCTATGACGTACGCGGCCACGGCGGTACGGCCCTGCCTGACGGCGGCTTCGGCCTTCCCGAGCTCGCTGCAGATGTCCGCGATCTTCTTGCGGCCCTGGGCATTCGGCGTACGCACTTCGTCGGGTTGTCGATGGGCGGGATGATCGGGCAGCAGCTCGCCATCGAGCATCCGGAGCTCATCGAAAGCCTCGTGCTCGCCGACACGCTCAGCGTCTACGGGCCGGAAAAGCAGTCCATGTGGCAGGAGCGGATCGATGCGGCCGGCGGCCCGGATGGCATGGAGCCGCTCGTCGAGCCGACCATCAATCGCTGGTTCACGGAGCCATTCCGGATAGCGAATCCGGATGTGATGGACTGGGTCCGCGGCATGATCCGCGCTACGTCGCCTGAGGGTTTCATCGTCTGCTGCCGCGCGCTGATGGCGCTCAATCTCACTGCACGCCTGCCGGAAGTGCACATCCCGGCGCTCGTGCTCGTGGGCCGCCAGGACCCGACGACCCCGGTCTCGGGATCGGAGGTGATCGCCAACGCTCTACCCGACGCCCGGCTGATCGTCATCGACGACGCCGCGCACATCTCGAATGTCGAGCAACCCGAAGTCTTCACCCAGCACCTGATGGCATTCCTGACTGACCGATCGGGAAGCTGACCGGAGCAGAGCCGCGAAGCCGCCCTCGTACCCACGGCACGGCGCCCGTACCAGGTCTTTCAAGCAGAAATTTTCCAGTCTGCGCTTCGACTTGGCTTCGCTGAGCGGAGAATCCGTCAGCTGCCGATTGACTTCCTTTCCGGCACCTAGCATCCTAGCCGCACTAAAATATTAGTTTAGCTAGGGAGGAAGTTCGAATGCGATACAGGTCGCACGTGGCCGCCATTGCGGCCGCCCTTGTTGCCATGCTCGGCGTGAGCGGGTCCGCTTCTGCCCAGACGACGTTGCGGCTCGGGACCGTGCTGGCCCCGAGCGATCCGATGGGACAGGGCTTGGAGAAATTCAAAAAGGAGGTGGAAGAGGCGACGGACGGCGCAGTCGTCATCGAGGTTTTCCATAGCTCGCAGCTCGGCGACACGACCGAGATGCTCGATCAGGCCCGCGCCGGGGCGAACGTCGGGACCGTTACAGACGTCGCGCGTCTTTCGGATTTCGTGCCCTCGCTGGCAATCATGTCCGCGCCTTTCCTGTTCGACACTTACGACGACGCCGACAGGTTCGCGCTTTCGAAGGAGTATCTGGCCTGGGGCGATGAGCTGAAGGAAAAGGCCGGCATCGTCATGCTGGCGTCGAACTGGTACCAGGGCCCACGGCACGTTCTGACTCAGGTCCCTGTTTCCAAGCCGGCGGACCTCAATGGCTTACGGATGCGTACGATCGGTGCGCCGATCTGGATCGAGACGATCCGCGCCATGGGCGCCGAGCCCACGCCCATGGCCTGGGGTGAGGTCTACTCTGCCCTGCAGCTCGGCACGCTCGATGCGGCGGAAGCCCAGCCGACGGCCATCTGGGGCGCGAAGCTTCACGAGGTCGTCAAGCAAGTTACCAAGACCGGGCACATCCAGCTCGTCACCGCACTGGTGGTCGGCGCAGAGGCCTGGGATCAGATCTCGCCCGAAAACCAGAAGATCGTGCGCGATCTTGCCGTCGAGAACGGCCGGTATGCCTCAAACCTGACGATCGAGCTCGGTGAAAAGGCGCTCAACGATGTCGCGGCTGCTGGCGTCAAGGTGACCGACGTGGACCTGTCGCCGTTCAAGAGTGCAGTGGAAGGCGTCTACGACAAGCTGAACCTCAGCAGCGAGGCGAAGCTCGTTCGTGAAGTACTGAGCCGATAAGCGATCAGAAAGCAGCGCAGGGAAAACGGCGGGACTGAAATGTATCAGCGGCTCGAGTTCGCCTGCGCCAGCCTGCTTTTCGCGGCAATCGTCGTCCTCGTCGGCGTAGCGGCTGTCGCGCGGTTCATGGGCACGCCGATCATATGGTCCATCGAGGTCGCACAGCTGCTGTTCGTGTGGCTGTGCCTGCTCGCGGCGGATCTGGCACTGCAGCAGCAGCGTCACTTCGGCTTGTCCATTCTGATCGACAATCTCCCGCCGCAGTGGCGGCGGCTTCTTGCCATTCTGAACCACGCGATCCTGCTCGTTCTGCTGTTCTTCCTGCTTTTCTACGCCGTGCGCAATACGCAGCTGATGCACTCTCGCTTCATCGGCGCCACGCGGATGAACGCCTCGCTGGTTCATGCCGCCATGCCGTTTGGCCTCGTTCTGATGATCCGGACGTTGGCCGTGCAGCTTTATGAAATTTTGATTTTGAGCGAGCGGCGCTAGTGCTGACACTGATCGCACTCCTGTTTATCCTTTTCCTGGTGCTTGGCCTGCCGGTCGCTTTTGCGCTCGCGCTCGCTGCCATTCCGGTTTTCATTGCCACGGGCACGATGCCGCCAACCGTCGCCCTGCAGAAAATGGTGACGGCGACGCAGAACTTTCCTCTGCTGGCCGTTCCTTTTTTCATTCTCGCCGGCAATCTGATGAATGCGACCGGCATCACCGAACGGCTCGTCAATTTCGCGCGGCTGCTGACGGGATGGATGGCTGGCGGCCTCGCGCAGGTCTCTATTGCCCTGAGCCTCATGATGGGCGGCATTTCCGGTTCAGCCGTGGCCGATGCGTCCATGGAAGCGCGGCTGCTCGGGCCGAGCATGCTGAAGCAGGGCTATTCGAAAGGATCGACCGCCGCCATCCTCGCATTCGGATCGATCATCACCGCGACCATTCCGCCGAGCATCGGGCTTATCCTGTTCGGCTTCATCAACGAGGTCTCTATCGGCCGCCTGTTCCTGGCCGGCGTCGTGCCGGGAGTCCTGCTGACCGTTGTTCTGATGGTGACAACCTGGCTGGTCGCGAAACACAGCGGCTACCAGCCAGTGCTCTCCTCGCCGCCGTCTCTCCGCGAGCTCGGCGCAAGCTTTCTCGAAAGCATCTGGGCGTTGGCCTTTCCGGTCATTCTCATTGTCGGTTTCCGTTTCGGAATTTTCACCGCCACGGAAGCGGGCGTATTTCTCGTCTTCTATGCGCTTTTTATCGGCACGGTCGTTTATCGCGAGCTCAGCCTGCGCAAGGTCTTCGAAGCCTTTCGAGAGTCCACGGGCGATCTCGGCATGATCATGCTGCTGATCATGATGGCGGCGGTGCTGGGCTATGCGGTGACCATCGAGCGCGGCCCCCAGCAGATCACCGAGTACGTCACGACCCTGACGTCCGATCCCGTTTACATGCTGTTGCTGGTGGCGCTTCTCCTGGTCATCACAGGCATGTTCCTCGAAGGCGCCGCGAATATTCTGCTGGTGACGCCGATCGTCATGCCCGTCTTGGTGAACGCGGGCTACGATCCCATCCACCTCGGCATTCTCATGGTGACGCTCATAAACTTCGGCGGCCTCACACCGCCGGTCGGTGTCATCATGTTCACCGTCTGCGGGATCCTGGACTGCAAAACAGGTGCCTTCACCATCGCGTCCCTGCCGTTCTTCCTGGCGATGGCCATTTTCTTTGTCGTGCTGACCGCCTTCCCTGCCCTGACGCTCTGGCTTCCTGGAGCCCTGATGTGACCTCGCCACACGAACGGCAAAGCAGGGCCGGCCCGAAGGAGCGGTCGCACGACGAAACCGCTCCCGCCTTCAGGTTTCGGCCAGGCAATGTGCAGGGACCGGCATCGGTGCAGCTATACGCGGACCTGCGCGACAGGATCGTACGCCTGGAGCTGCCGCCGGACACGACGCTCGACCGGTCGGAGCTGGCAACGGGCTACCAGGTCAGCCAGACGCCAGTGCGCGAAGCCATTATGCGCCTGGAACAGGACGGGTTGGTGAAATCCTTCCCGCAGTCACGCACGGTCGTCACCCGCATAGATGTCGCGCGGATTCGGGAAGAGCATTTTCTGCGCCTGGCTGTCGAATGCGAAGTCGTGCTTCAGCTGGCGGCGAAAGCCGATAACGCCGTCCTCACCAAACTGAACGGTTTGCTGCGGCTGCAGGAAGCGCTGGTTGATGATGTCGAGCAGGCTGCCCTGTTCAAGCAATTGGACGAGGCGTTTCACGAAGCACTGTTTGAGGGCGTAGGACAGGTGAACCTCTATCGGTTCATCGTGGCGCGTTCGGGCCACATGGCGCGCGTGAGGACGCTCGATCTGCCGAAGCAGGGCAAAATGAGAAAGGTCCTCGAGGGGCACCGGTCGATCGTGGCAGCCGTCGCAACAGGCGATCCCTCAGCCGCCGCAATCAGCATGCGCCGGCATCTTTCTGATACGATCGCGCGTGTCCCCGATCTGCAGAATGAAAATCCGGCCTTTTTTACCCGGGTCGAGCAGTGACGGCCGGCAATGGACAAGCCGGTGGACCAGTGATCGGAAGCGCTGCCCCCGCTAACGCATGCCCCAACGTGGTGCCAGGCTCATGCCGAGCTGCACCAATGCCGGTCAATCAACGCTGCGCCGGCGACGTCCTGTTCGCGGCTGAACGGCTCGGCCGTGCATCGCAGTTTTCCATCGGCAGGGCGGTGGTCGACCAGCCGTCCTTGGTGATCGTCACGACATACCGGCGGCACCCCGGAGCGGCGCCCGGCACGAAATGCACCTTGAACAGCGCCAGCTCGGGCTTACGCTGACGTGGCCAGAGGAAGGTGCCATCGTTCGGCGTCTCGGCCAGAGCTGTCCTGATGGCTTTCTGCGCATTCTTGTAGTCCGCCGGCGACAGCCGCCCGAGCAGGACGCGCGACAGCCCGGGGTGAAGTCCCGCAGAGGCAGCCCGCACCTGAAGGGGATCTGAGGGATCAGCCTCGGCTGGCGGCAACGGCGTAACCTCAGGCTCAGCCTGCTGTTCAGACGTTCCCGGATAGGTCTCAGCATTGATGACGACCGGCGAGCTGTCGACGTCATCCGCATCACCTCCCTGCTCCGCCTTCGCTTCCCCGAACGGCACATCCTGGAGCTCCGCTTCCACCGGCGGCTCCATTGCAGCTGCCGCGGCGGATGGCGGAACTGCTGCAATCGGTTCAGGCTGTGGAAGCGAGCCGAACTGGGCAGCCTCGGAAGCCGGCTCGCCATCGATTGCCATGGCCGGCCCGATCGTCTCAGGCCCGATCGTCTCAGGCCCGGTGAACTCGGCCAGCAGTGCCGATATGTCGGCGGGCAGCCACTGCTCCCAGGTCAGGTGCTCCCGCGGAAACAGCAGCCAGCCACACCCGAGTGCGATGAGGAGAAGGAAACCCCCGCGCAGCTTTGCCTTGCCGCTGGAGCCGTAGGACGGTGGACAGACCCGCTCGCCCGGCGTCAGCTCCCATTGCGCGTCGTTATCGTCAGGCTCAAACGTCTCGTACTGAGAAAAATCTGCGGTCGAACGCCGAGCAAAAGCTCTCATGGCTGCCCCTCGACACGATTACTTCCCCGTGAGCTCCCCGCGTTGCGTAAGCATCAGCAATTGGTAGGCGAAATGAGGGCGATCTGAGCGAAAATACGTGAAGCGGCCATGTGAGCGATGCAGCTTCAAGAATCGGATGAGCTGGCGGGCCGAAAACGACGAAACAGAGGCTACGTCTGCCCTATTGCGGTCTCAAACCATCCTCGAAATCGGTTGCCAAGCCGCAGCGTCTCATCGGGATTTGACGAAGCGTTCCAGCTTCCCCAGCGTTTGCAGGCCCAGTTCGACTGCGCCAAACCCCTTCGCCTCCTGAAACTCGGCCTCTGTGCTGAACACCATGCCCAGCGTCACCTTCGTCGCTCCGTCCAGATCCTCGAACGAGGCCCAGGCGTCGGCATGTTTTGGTCCGTTCTCGCCCCACAGCAGCGTATAGCCGATCCTCTCCTCGGGCCGGACCTCGGTATAGAGATGGTGGTTCGGGAATACCTTGCCGTCCGGCGCGATCATGTCGAACACCCATTCGCCGCCCGTTCGCAGATCGATCCTCTTGGTCTGGCAGGAAAACCCGTCTGGCCCCCACCATTGCGGCAACATCTCGGGGTTCATCCAGCAATTCCAGACGGTGCATCGCGGCGCCTGTATCACCCGTTCCAGCACCATGGTTCGTTTGGCCGTCCCAGCGAGATTGTCCAATCCCGCGCCGAAGCCCTGTCGATAGCCGGCCTCCATGTTCTCGGCCAGCGCAGAAAGCTGCACCGTCACGACGAGCCGGCTGCGCTCGTCCGTACCGGAGAAACTGGCCGTTACCAGCGCCACCGATTGCGTCACTCCCCCGGAGGAGATCACTTCGTAGTTCACGCTGCGCAGCGCCGGCTGCAACTCAAGCCAGCCACACTCACAGCGGATCTCCGGCTGGCCTTCGACCTTGCAGAGCGAGACTTCGCGTCCACCCACCCGGGTATCGGCCTCCAAGAACTCGACTGTGGCCGACGGCGTGGGAGCAGACCAGACCGCCCGCGCGGCTGGAGCCGTCCAAGCCTGCCACAGCACCGGCAATGGGGCGGCCACGTCCCGCTCGAAGGTCAGCGTCGCAAAGCGGCCTTCCGCTTGATCGGGCGCCGCAGACATGCCCTCAGAGTCTCGTTTCGATATCATTTTGTCCGTTCCTTTATCGCCTTCATCGCAAATGCATCCAACCGGTCGAGCCGGGCTTCCCATATGGACCGTTGCTCATCGAGCCATGTCCGAACCGGCTCCAAGGCTTCGGGAACGATGGCGCAGGTTCGCACCCGCCCCTCCTTGGACGTGGCGATCAGCCCCGCTTCCTCCAGCACCGAAAGGTGCCGCATCACCGTGGGCAGGCGCAGGCCCGTGGGTTCGGACAATTCCGTGACCCGCGCGGGCCTTTCAGCGAGCCGGGTCAGGATCGATCGACGGGTCGGATCGGCCAGAGCATGGAAGATCAGTGAAAGTTCCGGATGATGCTTAGTCATAATGCTAAGTATCATCCGAGCGCCTGCGGCGCAATTGGAAACTTCGTCAATTTGCTAAGTGTCGCCGAGCTGACACGACGCGCCCTCGAAGCAGTCGGCCTCGACACGCTGCTGCGGTAGGGTGGCGGCCGATCGAGCCTGGGCTGGCGCTGACCGCGATCATCGCATGGGAGGGAGAGGACATGGCGCGCGGTATTCGGCCGGCATACTACATGCGGCGAGTGGCGGACGGGGGGTGGGCCTGATATCCAACCTTCTCTGCCCCGTCGTCTTCGTGAAGCTCATCGTTCTCGGCGGCTATGCCTTCGGAGCCCGACACTTCGTCCGACTGCTCCGCAACCCGGAGCAGGCGCGGCGCGTTATGCTGACCGGAATCATCTTCGTGACCTTCGGGGTCCTGATGATCTGGTCCGCCCTGACCGCCACACAGGGCGCTGCGATGTAGCGAACCTCCACCCACGACCTTCCAGAAGGAGAACGACATGGGCTTTGTCATGACCGACGACGGCGTACAGATTTTCTACAAGGACTGGGGGCCGCGAGACGCCCAGCCCATCGTCTTCCACCATGGCTGGCCGCTCAGTTCCGACGACTGGGACGCGCAGATGCTTTTCTTCCTGTCGAAGGGCTATCGCGTCGTCGCGCATGACCGGCGCGGCCATGGACGTTCGGAGCAGGTTGCCGAGGGTCACGACATCGACCATTACGCGGCCGACGCATTCGCCGTCGCCGAGGCGCTGGATCTGCGAAACGCGGTTCACATCGGCCATTCCACCGGTGGCGGCGAAGTGGCGCGATACGTGGCGCGGCACGGCGAGCCTGCGGGCCGGGTGGCCAAGGCCGCCCTCGTCGCTGCCATTCCACCACTGATGTTGAAGACCGACGAAAATCCCGAGGGCACACCGATGGAGGTCTTCGACGGCTTCCGGGCGGCACTGGCCGGCAACCGCGCACAGTTCTTCCGCGATGTCCCATCGGGCCCGTTCTACGGCTTCAACCGTGAGGGTGCGACGGTCCATGAAGGCGTGATCCAGAACTGGTGGCGGCAGGGCATGATGGGGAGCGCCAAGGCGCACTACGACGGCATCAAGGCCTTCTCGGAAACCGACCTGACCGGGGACCTCAAAGCGATTACCGTGCCGACGCTGGTTCTGCATGGTGAGGATGACCAGGTCGTTCCGATAGCCGCGTCGGCGCTGAAGGCGATCGAACTGCTACCGGACGGCACACTGAAGACCTATCCTGGATTCTCGCACGGCATGCTGACGGTGAACGCCGACGTCCTGAACGCCGATCTGCTGGAGTTCGTCACCAGCTGAAGAGGCTTGTAGGCCCGGCTTGCAGCTGCGGCCTACAGACCAAGCCGGCCTCTTCGTCCCCCCAGCCCCGGCTCGGACAAGGGAAACGACCATGACCAGTACCCTAGGAACCATTGCCGCCGCGGCGGTCGCAGGCAGGGTCGCCTCGAGGGCCAGTGCCGCCGCTCTCCGCGCCATCGTGCTTGTTCACGGGCGTTGGCTGATGGATCGTGACGTGACTGAAGGTTCACGCCGAACGAAAAGAGGATGGAGGGCGCCAACGTTGCGTTCGGGGAACGGGCGAAGTGGGCGACCGCGCAGACCGCCCTACAGGCCGTCTGATCGCCGACCCTGCCAATTCACCGAAGGGAGATCATGGCCCACCGTATCCTCGTGCTTTATGGCTCCTACCGCACCGACCGGCTGGGCATCCGCCTCGCTCGGTACGTCGTCCGGGAGCTGAACGACCTCGGCGCCGATGCCGCGCCGATCGACGCCAAGGCAATCGACCTGCCCATGCTCGACCGCATGTACAAGGAGTATTCCGTCGGCGAGGCCCCGCCCGCGCTGGAAGACCTTGCGAAAAGAATTCGCAAGGCCGATGCATTGGTCTTCGTCACCGGCGAATACAACTGGGGCGTCCAGCCGGGGCTGAAGAACCTGACCGACCATTTCCTCGAGGAATGGTTCTGGCGGCCCGCGGCAATCGCGAGCTATTCCGCAGGTCGCTTCTCTGGGGTCCGGGCCGCCCTGGCTTGGCACGGAACGATTTCCGAGATGGGAATGGTCCCGATTTCCAGCTCGCTGGCAGTGGGCGGCATCGGCAAGGCCCTGGATGCCGACGCGCAGCCCGTCGGCGAGAGCGGAGCCGCCCTCGCCGGGTATCTCGACACGCTGCGCTGGGTGTTCATCGCCGTGGCGTTCGGCGGAATCGCGGTCACGATCTACGGCCGGCTCGATGACTGGCGCAGGGGGCGGCGGTGATCGACGCGGTCGTCGGGACGCTCGCCGGATCGGCATGGGCGCGCGCGGCGCTGCACTACGATGGGAGCGGCGCCTGAAGCCGGGAGAGCGGTCAGCCGATGTGCCCTAGATGCGTGATTTTGAAGCCTTCGGGAGACTTCAGTCCAAAGCCCAGCATCCGATCGAAACCGACATGGCCCATCCAAAGTGCGCCGAGGGCCGCGACAGCGCCCGAGCCGATAGCAAAGCCGACGGCGAGGAAGACCATCCCGAGGGCGTAGACGTGTACGACGTTGTACACGACGGCGCCAACCTTCGGGCCAAGCGCATAGCCCGCGAAACTGACATCGGGCAGGAAGAAAAGGATCACGGCCAACCACCAGACGAGGCTGTGGTCCAAATAGGCGAACAGGGCGATCGCGGTGACGAACACGATCGCCGCCTCGATACGTTGCCAGACGATCGTATCCATGGTGTCATCCTTTTTTCGGGGGGTGGAAAGTCGCGGTGCGACCCTGCGAGCGCCAGATTGCGTCGTCCAGAGCGGCGGCCGGAGGATTGCGGTCAGGTCGGTACAGTCTCTCGTGCCGATCCTCCGCCATCGTCCTGAAAGACCCGGTCCGGGCAACTGGATCAGTAGGGCGTGCCCGCATTCTGTCGCTGCACCCTGGCTGCCTCGGCCCACCAGGCGAGATCGGCAGCGAAGCGTGGGAAGGCCCCCTGACCATGGCCCGTCCCGAGCGAGGAGAGGTCCTCCATAAGCATCTCGAACACGAGGCGGCTTTCGACCGTCGAGGACAGCATGCCCTTGACGTTCTCCATGACGAACGCGGCAGGACGAAGTCCATCAAGCACCCGAATGTACTCGCGAAACAGGTAGTGCCGCTCATCCTCCTCAGGCACATAGCCGACCTTGCCCCTTGACCGGGCGCGCCCCACAAGAGAGTAGGCCTGACATGGCGGGCCACCGATCAGGATCGTGTCGTCGTACCTAGCCTTGAGGCTCGCGGCGGCAAGTGGCGGACGGGGTGGGATTCGAACCCACGAGACCCTTGCGGGCCTGCCGGTTTTCAAGACCGGTGCCTTCAACCACTCGGCCACCCGTCCTCTCGGTGAGGTCAGCCAACTAGCACAGACGCTTGGCTCTGATAACCCGGAATTGACCACTGGGCGCCGGGCGTCAAGAGGTCCATGCGTGGGGGTGACTGCAGCGCTCAATCGCTCCAATGGAGAAGGGAGCGCAAGCAGGCCGGAGGCGATCGAAGACAAACCCTGATGCCTCCGCGGCCCGCAAGGCCGCGGAGTACCGCCAGGGCAGACGTGGCTTCCGGTTCAGCTCTTGAGCACGCCCGATGCCTTGGCATTGTGGGTGGCGATGGCATCCATCAGGGCCGGCGACAGGCAGTCATAGGGCTCGAGCCCCAGCTCCTTCAGGCGAGCGCGGATCGCCGGCATCTGGGCCGGATCGGTCCCGCCTTCGATGATGGACGACACGAATGCCGCAAACTCCGGCGCGGCCCAGCCCTCTTCCCTCGACAGTTCCGGGTGAACGAAGTCGAAGCCGTAGAACGGGTGCTTCTGGTTTTCGATCCGGCCATACATATGCACGCCGCATTCCCGGCAGGCGTGGCGCTGAATGACGGCCGAAGGATCTACGGCCTGCAGCTTGTCGCCGTTGGCGGTGATGCTGAGGTTATCCCGCGGCACCACGGCGACCATCGAGAACAGCGCCCCTTCCGGCTTCCAGCACTTCGTGCAGCCACAGACGTGGTTATGCGCGCACTGCCCCCTGATCTGCACCTGAACAGGGTTGCTGGCGCATTTGCACGAAAGAGTGCCGCCCGCGAAGCCCTCAACCTGCATTCTCCGAATACCGCCATCGACCGACGGATGTATCGAGATCGCATTGGTCACGGTCAGTCCTCCCTGGTTGCGTGTGGTTATGAACCTGCGCGGCAAGGGACGCCGGCAATCGTCAGCATACCACATCCAGGTGCATGCCCCGGCTATCACAATCAGAGCTGGCACGGCCCCTTCACGGTTTATTGATCGAGGCACCTCAGCGGCCGACCCTGGCCTTCAATCGCGGTGCCAGCGGCTGCAAACGCCGCATCGGCCCCAGACGCAGGATTCTGATTTTCCGCATTGTGAGTGCGCTGCCATCCCTATCAGCGGGGGCGCGCAGGCACTATAGTGCACATTCAGTGCCCGTCAGAAGAGCATGACCAGGAGGGAGGAAATGGAATATCCGCGCGTTTACAACGCGGCCTATGATCTGGTGGACCGCCACCTGAATGAGGGACGGGAAGCCAAGCCTGCATTCATCGATCCAAACCGCACTTTGACCTACGGCGAGCTCAGCCGCGCGAGCAACCGTATGGCCAACCTCCTGCGCAGCTTCAACATTCCGCGCGAGACACGCATCGCCCTGCTGCTTCACGACACGGTCGACTTTCCGGTGGCATTCTTCGGTGCCATCAAGGCCGGCATCGTGCCGGTGGCGCTCAATACGCTGCTGACGGCTGAGCAGTATCGCTACATTCTGGACGACAGCCGTGCGCAGGCGCTGATTGTCTCGCAGCCGCTGCTTGCCACCGTGCAGCCGATCCTGGCCGAGCTGCCGTACCTCACGCATCTGGTCGTGGCAGGCGGCACTGCTCCGGCCTACGGCTTCTCCCTGGCGGATGAGCTCGCCCAGCAGCCCGAAATCTGCGAGCTCGCGCAGACCTCGGCCGACGAGGTGGCGTTCTGGCTCTACTCCTCCGGCTCGACGGGCATGCCGAAGGGCGTGCGGCATGTGCATACCAGCATGATGGAAACGGCCCGGCTTTACGGGCAGGCCGTGCTCGGCATCCGCGAGGAAGACGTCGTGTTCTCGGCGGCCAAGCTGTTCTTCGCCTACGGTCTCGGCAACGGCATGTCCTTTCCGCTGTCCGTCGGCGCCACGACAGTCCTGCTGCCCGAGCGTCCGACTCCGGATGCCATCTTCCGCACCATGATGCAGCACCGGCCGACGATCTTCTATGGCGTGCCCACCCTTTATGCCGCGATGCTCGCCTCACCCCGCGGCGCGGCGGAGGAGGCCTTTGCGCAGGTGCGTTGGTGCGTTTCCGCCGGCGAAGCCCTGCCGGCTGAGGTGGGTCGCAATTTCAGATCGCGGTTCGGCGTCGACATCCTCGACGGGGTCGGCTCCACCGAGATGCTGCACATCTACGTGTCGAACCGCCCCGGTGACATCCGCTACGGCACCTCCGGCAAGCCGGTCGGCGGGTACGACGTGCGTCTCGTCGACGAGCACGGCAAGCATGTCGGACCGGGCGAGATCGGCGAGATGCTGGTCTCGGGACCGAGCACCGCGGAGGGATATTGGAACCAGCGCGCCAAGAGCCGCTCGACGTTCGAGGGACAATGGATGCGCACGGGCGACAAGTACACCTGCGACCCCGACGGCTACTATACGTACGCGGGCCGCACGGACGACATGTTCAAGGTGTCCGGCATCTGGGTGTCGCCATTCGAGGTGGAAAGCGCTCTCGTCTCGCACCCGTCCGTGCTGGAGGCAGCCGTCGTCCCCGCGATGGACGGCGACGGTCTGCTGAAGCCGAAGGCGTTCGTAGTGCTGAAGGAAGGCCAAGACGCCGGTCCAGTCCTGAGCGAGATGCTTCAGGAGCACGTGAAGACCAAGGCCGGACCGTGGAAATACCCTCGCTGGGTCGTTTACGCGGAAAGTTTGCCCAAGACAGCGACCGGCAAAATCCAGCGCTTCAGGCTGCGGGAGCTGTAGCCCCGCTCATGGTGAGCCGCACGATGCCCCGCTGGTCGCGAACCGATCGTCCATAGAGGCCGTCGAGTACGCTGAACCATGGACCCCGGGCATGAAGCCCGGGGTGACAGGGAGGGATGAGGCCTGCCCTGCTCAAGGTGTCATCCCGGCGCTCGTCGCCGGGATCCATCTCACCTCGAACGGAACATCAGCCGCAGAGCCCCAGCGCGCTGCTTCGCATCTCAAACATCGAGTGCGCTAAGTCATGGACCCCCGGGCAGGAAGCCCGGGGTGACAGGGAGGAATGAGGCCTGCCCTACTCAAGGTGTCATCCCGGCGCTCGTCGCCGGGATCCATCTCACCTCGAACGGAACATCAGCCGCAGAGCCCCAACGCGCTGCTTCAAATCTCAACGAGTGCGCTAAGTCATGGACCCCCCGGGCAGGAAGCACGAGGTGTCTCGGAGTTCGCTTCCGGCTTCCCGGATCGCTTACCGTCAACGTCCTCGCACCACCTCCCGCTTGATCCGCCAGACCTCCTCCTGCACCCGGATGTCCGCCAGGATGCGGTCGATGAGCAGGCATGTTCGCCGGAACAGGTCCGATCCGCGGCGGTAGTCGGCGGCGGCGTAGAAGTCGATGCGGTTTGCCTTGAACAGGTCGACGCATTTCGCCTTCGCCTTGCCGGGCGGGTAGACGGCGATCGCATGACCGCCGTTCTTGCGCATCACCGCCATGGAAGGCACATCCGTTTCGCCATCGCCGAAGTAGATCATGTTGGCGAATGGGATGGGCCGGCTCTCCTCGGGCATATGCCTGTTGATGCTCTCCCGCAGGTCCTCGATGCCCTTGTTGATGCGGAAGAGGTACTGCGTTTTGCCCGTGTCGGTAATGACGCGCTTCGGGTAGGGCAGGTCGTAAGGATCGAACCAGTATTCCGACGCGAACACGTTGTGGAAGTGCCGGAAGATGGGCGTTCCCTCGATGATCTCCGTCAATCCCGACGAGATGAGGTAATGGCGTAGCGTGACGCCGGACGTCTCGGCGCGGATCTTCGTGTACGTCCCGATGGCCTCGAACCACTCCGTCACGCCGGGAAAGAGATCGACGCCGCGGCCCAGCGCCACCAAGTCCTCCCGGTCGATGCGCACGCCCTTGGCCTTGGCTTTCTTGTACATGAGGTGCATGTACGTGATGAGCGGATCGGCGGCCTGCTCTCTCGCCAGCCTGTTCGACTCGGCCCAGAAAGCTTTCGGGTCCTCGCCGATCTTCGGCAGGAACGTGTACTCCTGCATCGGCCGCGGCGAGAGCGTGCCGTCGAAGTCGTAAACGAGCGCAATCACCTTTCGGTTGAAACCTGACCGGGCATTCGCGGCCGGCCGCCGGCCCCTGCCCGGCCGCGACAGCGGCACGTCGTCATTGGCCGCCCTGGCCTGATCGCGATCCGACACTCGCTCCGACATGCTCCCGGTCTCTTCAACTCACGAACGGCGACGCACCGTCCGCAGCATCATGTGATTCGCTGGGCGGAATGAAGTCTGCCTCCGGCACATGGCCGGAGGCAAAACGGCTTTCCGGAGCGGAAGCTGGCTCCCGCGCGCTCCGCGCCCAGCCGGATTATGGCCCGGCCCGCGACAGCAGCGGTGTGACGCGCCGTACGGCGACGCGGCGGTTCTCCCGCTCGGGCTCCTGCGTGTCGATCTTCAGGAACTGCTCGCCGTATCCCTGGGTGACGAGATTCTCGGCAGGTACATCGAACTCCTCGGAGAGGATGGAGGCGACCTCCTCGGCCCGGCAATCCGACAGGAGCATGTTGTCCTCCTCGGAGCCGACGGCATCCGTGTAACCCTCGATCAGGATGACCTCCTCGGAGTTGCGCTCGAGCAGCCGGTTGATGGCCTCTCCGATCCACTCGAGCTTGTCGTATTCATCCTCGTCGACGTCACACGAGCCGAACTCGAAATTGATGGAGTCGAGGTCGATCCGGCGCATGCGGTCCCTGAGGACATGATTGTAACGGATCTCTTCCAGCGAGTAATCGCGGTCCAGCTCTTCGACCGGCGGTGCGCTCAGGGCCTCGTAGACGTCGTCGTAGGAGGCGTCCTCATACTCGACGATGTACTTCTCGCGCGGAATGTGCACGACCGGCGGCGGAAGATTGAGCAACGCTCCGATGATGAGCCCGCCGATGAACCCCGGCCGGCTGTAATGGCGGGAGTTGTCGATGATGATGACGGTGCGCCCATCGCGATATCTGCGATAGCGCCGGACCAGCCGGTCATGCGAATCGTATTCGGAAACGATGTGCACGCCATCGGGCCGCACGAAACGCGCGATCCTGCCGCCACCATCGCGACGCTCGATGCGCGCGTCCTTGAACCGGCGCCGGAACCGTTCCGTCTCGTCGTGCCGGATGATCATGCGGCCCTTCTCACGTACGATGGTGCGCTTGTCGGCCTCGATGATCTTGCGGCCGCCAGCCTCAACGCGCTCGCGGCGCGCCTTCTTGAGATCTTCGAGCCGGCGGGCTGGACGGGCCTCCTTCTTTTCCCTCGGCGCCGGGCGCGAATCCTTGCGGGCATCGCGAGTCCTGCGCCGGTTGTCGATCGCTTCCTTCTGTCTGGCCGGCAGCTTCTTGCGGGCGTCCTCTGCCTTTTTGCGCTCATTGATGACACGGGGTGCAACGGGCGGCCGTGCCTCCTTCCGTGGCGGCTCCGTCTTCTTTTGCGCATTTCTGGTCGGGGCGGCCGAACGCCGTTGAGTCTGGGCGGGCTCGGCCTTCCTGGATGACCGGTCCACCTTCTGCGGCTCGCCTCGGCGCGGGGTCTGCCGGCGCTCCTCCCGCCGGCTCTCCTGGCCGCTACGGCGCTTGCGCTCGTCGTTCTCCTTGGCGTTGTGCCTCTGCGGGGCCTGAGCGAATTGCCACGGCTTTTCCCGTGTATCCGCGACAGGCTGATCTGCCGCCGTGGCGGAGCCCTGCCAGCCAATGCCTGCGGCAGCCGAAATCAAAACGGCCACCAGCGCTGATCGAAGTTCTGTCATTGCGCCCCTCCCTGAACTGAGCTTGTGGCATTCTCGCATGCCAAAATGTGACGCTTCTTTGTTGTTCGCCTGATTCAGCCCCGCCGTGCCACAGGTCAATGTCCACCAGGTCACCCATGGCGGTTCTCGAATCCGGCGCCCGTGAACACCTGCGCGGTTTCGCCATACCCTGCCCTGTTCCCACGGGTATGGCGTTTTCTTGACACCCCTGGGGGCCGTCACTAAGGTGCGCGCCGTCGAATACCCCGCCGTGCATCGGCCCAACGCAAAAGAGTTCGGGCGAGCGTTGCCATGTCCAACAGCGGCAAGGACCACGGCTCGGGGCGCGGAGAGATCAGCCGGGAAGATCGTGAGGCGCTGAAAGCGCGCGCGGCCGGGATCGGAGCCCGCCTCGAGCAGGTCAAGGCCAGACGGGCGCCTCAGCTTGACCCTGCTGCGCGGAGCAATGCCATGGGGCAAGCCTTCAAGATCGCCATAGAGCTGGTCGTGGGGGTGCTGTTCGGCGGACTGGTTGGCTGGTTCCTCGATGGCTATCTCGGCACGAGGCCCTGGCTGCTGGTGCTGTTTCTGGTGCTCGGCTTTGCGGCCGGGCTGACGAATGTAGTCCGTACCGCCCGGCGGATGCAGGCGGCTGCGGAGCCGCTGCAACGGGCGGCACCGTCGGTGGATGCGGACGAAGAGGACGACAGGTAGGGGGCTAGAGGTGGCGACTGGCGCGGAGGAAGGGGCACACGGCCCCATGCATCAGTTCGAGATCTATCGACTGGCCGAATTCGAGATTTTCGGCCTCGATGCCTCGTTCACCAACGCATCTCTGTTCATGGTGCTGGGCGTTGCCCTGATCGTCGGATTCCTTGCGCTGGCGACTAACGGACGTTCGCTGGTGCCGACTCGAATGCAGTCGATGGCCGAGCTCTCGTACGAGTTCGTGGCGAACATGGTCCGCGAGAACGTCGGTCTGGCGGGCATGAAGTACTTCCCGTTCGTGTTTGCGCTCTTCACCTTCATTCTGGTGATGAACCTGCTGGGGCTGATCCCCTACTCGTTCACCGTCACCAGCCACATCATTGTCACCTTTGCACTGGCGGCCCTGGTGTTCGTGGTCGTCACGGCCATCGGCTTTGCCCGGCACGGCTTCGGCTATATGCGCCTGTTCGTGCCCGAGGGCGTGCCCTTCTGGCTGATGCCGCTCATCGTGCCGATCGAGCTCATCTCTTACCTGATCCGGCCCGTCAGCCTCTCGGTGCGTCTCTTCGCCAACATGATGGCGGGCCACACCATGCTTAAGGTGTTCGCCGGGTTCGTGGTCAGCCTCGGCGTCTTCGGCATTGCGCCGCTGCTCTTCACGATCGCCTTCACCGGCCTCGAGTTCGTAGTGGCCTTCCTGCAGGCGTTCATCTTCGCCGTGCTCACCTGCATCTATCTCAACGACGCAGTGAACATGCACCACTGATCCGCGGGAGTGCGCTGCCACACCCGGGTACGTTTTGTGCAACTTTAGCGACCTCTGAAGGGAGACTTCGAATGGATCCGACGGCTGCCAAATTCATCGGTGCGGGCCTCGCCTGCTTCGCCCTCATCGGTGCAGGCATCGGCATCGGCAATATCTTCGGCAACTACCTGTCCGGTGCGCTGCGCAACCCCTCTGCAGCCCCGGGGCAGTTCACGAATCTGCTCATCGGCTTCGCCCTTGCCGAGGCGACCGGCCTTTTCGGCCTGCTTATCGCCCTTATCATTCTGTTCGGCTGATCGGACGAGTCGATCTCGAGGCGTAACCCATTTACGCACGTCGCGATCGACTCCACTCCGCCCGGAGATTGTTATGTTAGCTAGCCTTGTCGTGCTTGCCGCGGCAGCTGCAGAAGCGACGGAACAGGGCGGTGGGCTCCCGCAGCTCAACGCGCCAGACTTCGCGCCCCAGCTCATCTGGCTCGCCATCACCTTCGGTGCGCTCTACTTCATCCTGTCCCGCTGGTCACTGCCGCGCATTTCCGAGGTCATCGAGGAACGCCGCGAGCGCATTCAGCGCGATCTCGACGAAGCCGACCGCCTGAAAAGTGAGACGGAAAAGGCACTCGCTGCTTACGAGCAGGAGCTCGCGGCCGCGCGCGGCCGGGCCAGCGCGATCGCTCGTGAGACCCGCGAGAAGCTCGCCGCAGAGGTCGAGGATGAGCGCGCGCGGGTCGAGGGCCAAGTCAATGCCAAGCTGGCAGAGGCTGAGAACCGCATCGCGGAGATGAAGACCGCCGCGCTGGCCCAGGTCAACCAGATCGCATCGGATACCGCGGGATCCATCGTCGAAAAGTTGATCGGAGCCGAGGTGAGCGCAGAGGATGCCCGGCGCGCGCTCGAGCCGGTGCCCGGGGAGTAGCGACATGTCGATCTTCGCCACGGCTGAATTCTGGGTTGCGGTAGCCTTCTTCGGCTTCGTCGGTCTGCTGGTCTACTACAATGTTCCCGGGATGATCACGAAGGCGCTCGACGACCGCGCCGACGCGATCCGCCGCGAGCTCGACGAGGCGCGCCGCCTCCGCGAGGAGGCCCAGCAGCTTCTTGCCGACTACCAGCGCAAGAGCCGCGAGGCCGAGGACGAGGCGAACGCGATCATCGAGCAGGCCCGGCGTGAGGCCGAGGCGCTTGCCGCTGAAACCCGCCAGAGCCTGAAGGAAAGCCTCGAGCGGCGGACCAAGCTCGCCGAGGAGAAGATCGCCCGCGCCGAGGCGCAGGCGCTCAACGAGGTGCGGTCGGCTGCCGTCGACAGCGCCGTTGCCGCTGCCGAGCGCATCATCAAGCGCAAGGTGACGCCGGACGTGAACGCCCGGCTCGTCGATCAGAGCATCGGCGACGTCAAGCGCCGGCTGAACTGAGCTTTCGCCAGCGCTGAACCTCGAAGCATCGAAAAGCCCCGATCCACGACCGTGGATCGGGGCTTTTCGTGTTGCATGATGACTGTCGAGATCAGGCCCTGCGGATCAGATCTCCCAAACGCGCGATCCCGTCTCGGATGATGGACTCCGGCGGAAGCGAGTAGCTGAGGCGCAGCGTATTGCCGCCGCGGCCATCGGGAAAGAACGCGGCTCCCGGCACGAATGCTACGCTGATTTCCTCCACCGCACGTCTGAGCAGATCCGCTGCGTCGATGTTCCGGGGCAAGGTCAGCCAGATGAACAGTCCGCCGTCCGGACGCGTCCAGCTGACACCAGCGGGCATGTGCTCCTCGAGAGCGGCGAGCATGGCGTTCCGGCGGCGGGCATAGTGCTCGCGGGCGCGCTCGACTTGCGTGTCGAATGTTGTCTCCGCCAGCCGCTGCATCACCATCTGGTTGAGCAGCGAGCTGTTGAGGTCCGAGGCCTGCTTGATAAGCACGAGGCGACGAACGATCGGCTCGGCAGCGCAGATCCAGCCCACCCGGAGCCCTGGCGAGAGCGTCTTCGAAAACGTCCCGCAGTAAATGACCCGCGAGCGGTCGATGCTGCCACGACGGGCGACGTCGACTGCCAGGAGCGAGGGCTGCGCTTCTCCATCGAAACGCAACGCCGAATAGGCCGTGTCCTCCACGATGGGGATGTCGAGCGTTCCGGCAAGGTCAAGCAGACGCTCACGGGCGGACCTGGACAGTGTCTGACCCGTCGGATTGGCGAAGTCGGGCACCACATAGGCCATCTTGACCTCGCCCGTCGGCCGCGCAGCATCGGCATAGGAAGCCGCGGTCCGATTGCCGTCCTCGAGCCTCAGCTCATCGTACTCCGGCTCGTAAGCCGAGAAAGCCTGCAAGGCCCCGAGATAGGTCGGAGCGGTCGCCAGCACAGTGTCCCCCGGCGAAATGAGCAATCTCCCGATGAACTCCAGCGCCTGCTGGGAGCCGGAGGTGATGAGAATGTTGTCCGGGCTGCAGGGAACCCCGTGCCGCCCCATGTACTCGGCAATCCACTGCCTGAGCGGCAGGTAACCCTCACTCACCGAGTACTGGAGCGCATGGGACGCCATTTCCGGCGAGGCCAGGCAGTCAGCATATGCCCCGCGCGCCGCTTCGACCGGAAAGAGCGCCGGGTCCGGGATACCGCCCGCGAACGAGATGATGTCCGGCCGGTCGAGCAGCTTCAACAGCTCACGGATTTCCGAAGCCCTCATGCGCGCGGCCCGGTCGGCATAGCGCGGCTCCCAGCCTGCAAGCTGATCCATCAGCGTTCCTCCCAAGGTGAAACGCGTAATTATGTCAGCATTACTGACCTATTTGCAAGCAGGCTCTGCTCCTCTCAGCACTCCTTTGTTCCGCTGAGTTCAAACAGAGGGTCCACCGGCGAGGCCGAAACGCTGCCTGATCCGCTCGAAAAGTCCGTCCCGTACGGAACGGTAGGCAGCCAGGATCTGCTCGCGGCTGGCCGCTCCGATAACGGCCGAAGCGTCGAGTGTCGGCCAGTACTCGACGTCGACGGCCATGGTGCGCGTCAGCTCGAGAGCCTGGTGATGCGCTTCCGGCGAGAGCGTGATGATGAGATCGAACGTCGTGTCGTGCAGATCGCCCAGCGTCTGCGGGCGGTGCCGGGTGAGGTCGATGCCGATTTCGTTCATCACCGCCTCGGCAAAGTGGTCGCGTTCCCCCGCCCGCACGCCGGCCGACTCGACATAGATCCGCTGGCCCGCAAGATGGCGGAGCATTGCCGCTGCCATCGGCGATCGAATGGCATTCATGGTGCAGGCGAACAGTACCGCTCTGGGTGCCCCCCCGCCCCCCGCCACCATCTCAACCCTTCCAGTGAAGGGCGCACACCAGCGTGAAGAGCCGCCGCGCCGTGTCGTGGTCTACCCTGATCTTGCCCTTGAGCCGCTCCATCAGGATACGGCTTCCCTCATCGTGCAGCGCCCGCCGCCCCATGTCGATCGACTGGATGCGTGAGGGCGGCGCGGAGCGGATCGCGTTGTAGTAGCTGTCGCAGACGATGAAGTAGTCCTTGATCAGTCGCCGCAACGGCGACAGCGACAACACGTGAGTGACGACCGGGTCAACCTGCTCGTTGGCGACGCTGAACACGAGCCGGTCCTCGAGGATGCCGAGTGTCAGCTTGTAAGGACCGTCATCGCGGCCCTCGAGCGCGAACGTGTTGGCGTCGAGGATGTCGTAGATCGCGACCTCGCGCTCGTGATCGATGTTCGGATTTGTGCGCCTGATGGACTTCTCATCCAGCTCGAGCGAGATGAGCCGCGCCGTGCTCCCGTTCCCCTGCTGCTGAAACTCGCTCATACCGGAAATATCAGCTCTTCCTGGAGCGCCGGATTTCGACAGAGCGCCGGTGTGCCTCCAGCCCTTCGGCAGTGGCGAGCGTCATGGCTGCGGGCGCAAGCTGGTCCAGCGCCCCGGCATCGAGACGCAGGATGGAGGTGCGTTTCATGAAATCGAGGACACCGAGGCCAGAGGAGAACCGGGCGCTGCGGGCGGTCGGCAGAACGTGGTTGGAGCCCGCTACATAGTCGCCGATCACTTCAGGCGTCATGGCACCGAGGAAGATCGCGCCGGCATTGCGGATGCGCTGCGCAAGGGCATCAGGATCGCGTGTCGCGATTTCGAGGTGCTCGGCCGCTATGCGGTCGGCCAGCGGCGGTGCCTCGTCGAGCGAACGGAGCTGGATGACGGCGCCGAAGGTGCTCCAGCTCTCCCCGGCGATGTTGCCCCGGGGAAGCTCGCGAAGCTGACGCTCGACAGCCGCGCAGACGGCCTCTGCGAAACCGGCATCGGCCGTCATGAGAATGGATTGAGCGGCAACGTCGTGCTCGGCTTGGGCGAGCAGGTCAGCCGCGATCCATTCCGGATCGTTGTCCCGGTCGGCGATCACCAGCACCTCGGAGGGACCGGCGATGGAGTCGATGCCCACCGTCCCGAAGACCTGACGCTTGGCAGCAGCCACGTAGGCGTTGCCGGGGCCGACGATCTTCGCCACTGGCCGGATGGTCCGGGTGCCATGGGCAAGCGCGGCAATGGCCTGCGCGCCGCCAACCCGGAAAATCTCGGTGATGCCGGCAATCCGTGCCGCGGCGAGGACCAGCGGGTTCAACTCTCCTGCCGGCGAAGGCACCGTCATCACGATGCGGGGCACTCCCGCGACCTTGGCCGGCACGGCATTCATCAGCACAGAGCTGGGGTAAGAGGCAAGTCCGCCCGGCACATAGAGGCCCACCGACTCGACGGCCGTCCAGCGGTGGCCAAGCTCGGCACCGATGCCGTCCGTGAAGCGCGCATCCTCCGGGCGCTGCCGCTCGTGGTAGGCGCGGATGCGGTCATGGGCGAGTTGCAGCGCCGAAATGACGTTCGGGGCCGCGGCGCGATAAGCCTGCTCGACTTCCTCCTCGCCGACGCGCAGTGTCTCGGGCGTAAGCTCCAGCCGGTCGAACTTCCGCGTCAGCCCGATGAGGGCCTCGTCGCCCCGGGCGATCACGTCGGCGATGATATCCCTGACCGCCACGTCGACCTCGGGGGCGCTCTCCCGCTTCATGGCGAGCAGTGCTGCGAACCTCGCCTCGAAATCCTCATCGGCGGTATTCAGCCTTAGCGGCATCGGCTTCACCGCCCGTCGGCGGCCCTCCCTCAGATCAGGTCTCGGAGACAATCTCCGCGTCCGGGTGCTCCGGACGGCTGCCCGCTTTCCAGGCCGCCCCGAGGTCCCGCATTTCCGCCTCGATGCACTCCACCTTCAGCCGAATGGCCGGGCCGCCTGCGAAGAGGAGCGTAACATAACCGCCCGGCGGCTCCGCCTCTTCGAACTGGATGGCGAGCAGCGCGAGCACCTGCCGCTTTGACTTCAGGTCGATCCCCTGACACTTCGCCTCGAGCACCCGGTCGAACCGCAGCGCCGTGCGGCGCCGCTCAAGGCTCGGCTCGCCGCCGTAAGCTCCTGTCGCAGAAGCCCAATCGAACCGGTTCGCGATGGCGGCAAAGCGATGCTCCGCTGGCCTGTAAGCCATGTCGCCCACTTGCAGCACCGCATCCTGAACATGCGCCGAGATCACCTTGAGGTCCTCGGCATCGAGCGCCACCAGCTTGAGATCACGCATTGGCATCAGTTCCTGCACGTTTCGTGCCGGACGCGGAAAATACGCCCGCACCGCCGAGAGATAGCGGCGGTGCAGCAAAGGTGCAATGGGTGGGACGATTGGGCCAGCCGAAGCGCCTGCCACTCACCCCGCCCCTAAGGTCCGGTGCGCGACAATCTAGGCACTGATCCGCTCGATGACGGCCCCGCAGGCGGACAGCTTCTGCTCCAGCCGTTCGAAGCCGCGGTCGAGGTGGTAGACGCGATTGATCGTCGTTTCGCCATCGGCCATCAGACCGGCGATCACCAGCGACACGGACGCCCTCAGGTCCGTTGCCATCACCTGGGCGCCGCGCAGGCTCCTCACGCCGCGCACCGTTGCCGTGTCGCCGTGGAGCTGGATGTCGGCGCCCAACCGGACCAGCTCCTGCACGTGCATGAAGCGGTTCTCGAAGATGGTCTCGCGGATGACGCTCGTCCCCCGGGCGGTCGTGGTCAGCGCCATGAGTTGCGCCTGCAGGTCTGTTGGAAACCCGGGGAATGGCTGGGTTTCGATGGTGACGGGCTCCAGATGGGCGCCGTTGCGGGCCACCCGAATGCCACTGTCCAGAGCGGAAACCGTCGCTCCGGTCCGCTCCAGGGCGGTCAAGGCCGTGGCCAGAAGCTCGGGCCGGGCCCCTTCGAGCAGAAGGTCGCCTCCGGTCGCGGCGACTGCGAAGGCGTACGTTCCGGTCTCGATCCGGTCCGGCAACACATGGTGCACCGCGCCTTCGAGCCGGTCGCGGCCCTGTATCCTCAGCGTCGAGGTGCCAATACCGTCAATCTGCGCCCCCATCTTGACGAGGCAGCTCGCCACGTCGGCAACCTCCGGCTCCCGCGCGGCGTTCTCGATGACGGTCTCGCCCTTGGCCAGCGACGCCGCCATCAGCACGTTATGCGTCGCACCGACCGAGACCTTCGGGAAGGTGACGCGGTCGCCCCTAAGTCCGTTGGGCGCCCGCGCGACCACGTAGCCGCCGTCGATGTCGATCTCGGCGCCCAGCGCCTTCAGCCCCATGAGATGCAGGTCCACCGGGCGCGTGCCGATGGCGCAGCCGCCGGGCATGGAGACCCGCGCCTCGCCCATGCGGGCCACCAGCGGGCCCAGCACCCAGAAGCTCGCGCGCATCCGGCTCACCATCTCGTACGGTGCGGTCGTATCGACGATGTCGCGCGCGGTGAGATGGAAGGTCTCGCCGGAGTTCCGGCCCGCCCCTGCCCGCTTGCCGTCCACGGAATGGTCGACACCATGGTTCCGCAGGATACGCGCCAGCAGGTTCACGTCGGCCAGATTGGGGACGTTCTTCAACGTCAGACGGTCCTGCGTCAGCAGGCTTGCGATCATCAGTGGGAGGGCGGCGTTCTTGGCGCCCGATATGGAAATGGTGCCCTCGAGGCGATGGCCACCAACGATCTTGATGCGGTCCATGGGCTTCCCGTGCGTGAGGCGTGAGCCGAATCTAGTGCAGCGCAAATGCGCCCGAATCTGGATCGCGTCAAATCATATCGGGTTCCGGGGCGAGGCGCACATGCAGGCGCAACCGCGGGGGGCGCGGCCCGGAATGGACTCCTCTTGATGCGCTGCTATCAGGACGCCCGCTCTTCCGGCTCGTCGCCCTCGCCCTGACGATGGGAACGCCGCGCGCGCGCCAGAGCCTTCCGCTTCAGCAGATTGGCGCGAAGCTCTTGTGCCAGCCGCTCACGGCGCTCGGCCCTGGCGTTATTGCTGTTGTGTTGCTTGTGCGATTCACTCGACATCGGAGCGGTCCCACATCACTCGACAGCCATGACTGTCTGAGCAAGACGTAGCTGCGTCGGGCCTCGCCAGCAAGTCTCTGATTCGAATATCGCAACGGGTGCTTCGATTTGCTTGACGGGGGCAGGCGAGGGCGGCACGCTGACGGTATCGAGCCCGGCCGCCTCCTGGCGGTTGTCCGAGCGTCTCGGTCAGCCAGATCCAGGAGCCGCATTCGGCCGGTGCTGGCCACAGATCCGCGAGAGCGCCATGATCGTCAAGGTGCTTGGCTCGGCTGCCGGCGGCGGTTTCCCGCAGTGGAACTGCAACTGCCGCAACTGTGCCGACGTGCGGCGCGGCGCTGCCGGTCTGGAGCCGCGCACGCAATCCTCTCTCGCGGTCAGCATCGACGGGCGGAGCTGGGTTCTGCTCAACGCCTCGCCGGACCTGCGTCAGCAGATTGCCGCGACGCCCGAGCTCAACCCCGCTGAAGCCGACCCGCTCCGCAGCAGCCCGATCAGAAGCGTGGTGCTGACCAACGCTGACGTCGATCACATCGCCGGGCTGCTGAATCTGCGCGAGGGCCAGCCGCTGACGATCTACGCTGCCCCGCGGGTGCTCTCGGCGCTGGCGGGCAGCCCCGTCTTCGGTGTGCTGGATCAGCGCCATGTCGAGCGGGTGCCGATCCGGCAGGAGGTGCCGTTCGAGCCCGCAGGCTGTCCGGGCCTCGGCATCGAGGCCTTCGCCGTGCCCGGCAAGGTCGCCCTCTACCTGGAGGACGAGGCGGCCGGTCCCGATTTCGGCACCGCTCCTGGCGACACCATCGGCCTGAAGCTGGCCGACACGCGCACGGGCCGGTTTGCCTGCTATGTGCCTGGCTGCGCAGGAGTCGACGACAGCCTCATCGGCCGCCTGTCGGGGGCAGACGCCATCCTGTTCGACGGAACGCTCTACACCGACGACGAGATGATCGCGCAGGGTCTGTCCCGGAAGACCGGCCGGCGGATGGGCCACATCAGCATGTCCGGCGCGCAAGGCTCCGTAGCGGCGCTCGCCGGGCTCCAAGTCGGCCGCCGCATCTTCACGCATATCAACAACTCGAACCCGGCGCTGAGGCAAGGCTCGCCCGAGCGGGCCTGGATCGAGGCCGCCGGCTGGGAGGTCGCCCACGACGGCATGGAGGTCATTCTGTGAGCCCGATGACGCCCGAGGAGCTCGAGCAGCAGATCCGCGCGGTCGGCGCTGAGCGCTACCACGACAAGCACCCGTTCCACCGCCTGCTCCACTCCGGCAGGCTCGACAAGGGCCAGGTGCAGGCCTGGGCGCTCAACCGCTACTGCTACCAGGCTGCGGTGCCGCGCAAAGACGCCGCCCTGATGAGCCGCACCACCGACCGTGAGCTGCGCCGCGAGTGGATCCATCGCATTCTCGATCACGACGGCAGCGGCGCTGAGGAAGGCGGGATCGAGCGCTGGCTGGTGCTGACGGACGGCCTGGGGCTCGACCGTGATTACGTGACCTCCATGGCCGGCGCGCTGCCCGCTACCCGGTTTGCCGTCGAGGCCTATGTGGCCTTCGTTCGCGACCGATCGCTGGTCGAGGCCGTCGCTTCCTCCCTCACGGAGCTGTTCGCGCCGTCGATCCATCGCGAGCGCATCGCGGGAATGCTGGAGAACTATGACTTCATCGATGAGCGGGTGATGGCCTATTTTCGCCGCCGCCTCAGTCAGGCAACCCGCGACGCGGACTTCGCCCTCGACTACGTCAAGCAGAACGCCAGGACGCGCGAGTTGCAGGAGCTCTGCATCGAGGCCGTCCGGTTCAAATGCAACGTGCTGTGGGCGCAGCTCGATGCGCTGCATCATGCCTACGTCACGCCCGGGCTGATCCCGCCGGGCGCGTTCAGCCCAGAGCAACCGGTGTGACGCGCGGCACGCTTGCGATCGCACCGGCAATCGGTTAGACCGAGCGCGACTGAGGAGACATGCTGCCGTAGCTCAGTGGTAGAGCACTCCCTTGGTAGACTTGCCCCCCTGACCGGAAACGGCCAGGAGCGCACCGCCCAAATTCGGGGAAACCGTCCGGTCCGGCCGACGGCAATCCCGAGCCAAGCCCGGACCCCCCGGGAAGGTGTAGAGGCCAGACGGGTGGCATCTAAGGGTCCCAAGCGGGACCTATGATGAAGGGATGGTCCAGCGCACGAACGCCGCTTGCGGCGGGCGCGAAAGCGCCGGTGTGATGAAGGGAGAGGTCGACAGTTCAATCCTGTCCGGCAGCACCATCGTTCTTCAAGGGCCGTCCACACCGGGGCGGCCTTTTCGTTTTGTGCCCTTCGCCGAGGCTGCCGTCTTAAGTCTTCCTTTTTTCAAACCGCAGCTGTCCCCCACTCCAGTCTGCTCGATTTCAATCCGGCTTGCGTCCGGCCAATCCATTGAGCACGAGTTGCGCCCCGAGATCGGGTTACCCATTGAGGGGACTGATACCCGACGATATGTCATAACGCACAGATCGGGCCCACTCCCCACTGCCCACTCCGCAGGAGTCCAACGAAAAGCCTGCTCAAAATCCATTGTGCAATGCTTCGGCACATTGCCGGCCTCAATTGCCCTCGCCAACGCCGCTCAGGTTCCCATCGAAAGAGCGCATTCCCATCGAAAGAGCGCAAAATCACTTTACGTTGACGGCGAGAAGCGTGTTGCGGATCCGTTTCCCGGCTTGACAACAGCTGCACTCCGGGCGACGATTTCCATTAACTCAAATTGATGACGTGGAAATTCTTGGCCGTACATTGCGCCGAACGGCCGCCAGCCGGAGTCCACGTATGCATAAGGACAGCAAGTCCTCTCCAAGCGGCTACGGCCAGTTCTGCAAAAGCTGGATTCTGCTCATCATCGCAGCATTTCTCGCGCATTTTGGCGACATGCCGCCTGCGCAGGCTCAGAATGCAGATGCAAAAAGCAGCGCAAAACGGGCTCAGCCTGCCGATGTGCAGCGCGTCACGATCATTCTGGCCCGGGAGCTTCGCGATCGGCCCCCGCCACTGTCGCTGCTCGATTTCCCGCCGGACGACGACGGTATCGCCGGCGGGCGGCTGGCCATCAACGACAACAATACCACGGGGCGCTTTCTGAAACAGGAGTTTGTCCTCGACGTCGTCGAGGGTCAGTCCACCGATCTCGTCAATATGGTGAACGATCGCGTGGCGGACGGAGCCGGCTTCGTCGTCACCGATGCAAGCTCTGAAACCGTTCTGTCTCTCGCCAAATCACTCGATGGCCGAAATGCACTCATTCTGAATGCCGGTTCGGGCGACGACGCGCTGCGGGAGGAGAATTGCCGAAAGAACATCGTCCATACGGCACCCTCTCGCGCCATGCTGGCCGATGCACTGGCGCAGTATCTGGTCTGGAAACGCTGGCGCCAATGGTTCCTGGTGCACGGAACCGGGCCCGATGACCTCGCCTACGCCGCAGCCCTGCGGCGGGCGGCGAAACGCTTCGGCGCGAAAATCGTGGAGGAGCGTCCCTTCGCATACGAGGTCGGCAGCCGCCGCACAGACGGGGGGCATGAGCAGATGCAGCAGCAGATCCCCACTTTCACGCAGAACGCGCCAGAATATGATGTTCTCGTGGTCGCCGACGAAAGCGATCAGTTCGGCGATTACATGCCCTATCGCACCTGGGAGGCGCGGCCCGTGGCGGGCACGCAGGGACTGGTGCCCGCAAGCTGGCATCCGGCGCTCGAGCAATGGGGCGGCACGCAATTCCAGAGCCGCTTCACGAGACTTGCCAAACGTCCCGCACGCCCGCTCGACTACAACGTCTGGATCGCCGTCCGCTCGATAGGCGAAGCCGCAACGCGCACGCGGTCGACAGATCCGCAAAAGCTGATTGCCTATATAAAATCAGCCGAGTTCGATGTGGCCGGTTTCAAGGGGCGCAAGCTCACCTACAGATCCTGGAACGGGCAGCTGCGCCAGCCGATCCTCGTTTCGACCGCGAAGCTGCCTGTGACGGTTTCTCCGCAACCCGGATTCCTGCATCAGTTCTCTGAGTTGGATACCCTTGGAGTCGATAAACCCGAATCCAAGTGCCGCGATTACGCGCCATAATACAAGAATTTGGGCGAGGAAATGCCAAGCAACGGAGGCACCATTGTCAATGAGGACCACTTCCGTCGTTGGGGCGCTGACCATCTCGACTGTTCTGTTGGTAACGGGCGCATCTGCTCAGACCGTCTTCGTCACCAACGAGAAGGATAACACCGTAACGGTGATCGACGGCAAAACACTCGAACCCGTCAAGACAATCGATGTCGGTCAGAGACCCCGCGGCGTCACCCTGTCCAAAGATGAAAAGTGGCTGCTGATCTGCGCGAGCGACGATAACACCGTGCAGGTTTACGACACGAAGACATTGGAGCTTGTGAAAACCCTGCCTTCCGGCCCTGATCCGGAGCTGTTCATTCTGCATCCGACCGGCAATCCTCTCTACATCGCGAACGAGGACGACAATCTGGTGACGGTGGTCGACATCGAGAAGGGGTCCGTGCTGGCCGAAATACCCGTCGGCGTCGAGCCCGAGGGCATGGGCATCAGCCCGGACGGGAAATTGCTGGTGAACACCTCTGAAACGACCAACATGGCCCATTTCATCGATACGGATACGAACGAAATCGTCGATAACGTGCTCGTCGACAGCCGGCCCCGGTTCGCCGAGTTCACGTCCGACAATTCGCAGGTCTGGGTCACAGCAGAGATCGGCGGCACGGTTACAGTGATAGAGCCCGCCACCCGGAAAATTCTGGCGAAGATCACGTTCGCAATCCCGGGCATCAGCCAGGACGCCATCCAACCCGTCGGCGTTCGGGTGTCGAAGGACGGAACGCGCGCATTCGTGGCGCTTGGCCCCGCAAACAGGATCGCTGTGGTGAACGCGAAAACGTTCGAGGTCGAGAAATATCTGCTCGTTGGCCAACGCGTCTGGCAGCTTGGCTTCTCCCCCGACGAACGATTGCTGTTCACCACCAACGGAGCATCCAACGACGTTTCGGTCGTCGATGTCGAGAAACTGCGGGTGTTGCGTTCGATCAAGGTGGGACGATACCCCTGGGGCGTCGTGGTCGCGTCGTTCTGATCGCTCTTGCCGGCAGGATTCACATCATTCGACAAGGAGCTCACCCATGCAGCGACTTACCTTTACCCTCCTCGCCAGCGTCATCTGCGGGATGCCGGGCTTCGCGCTGGCCGAGGGAGACCTGGCCGTCAGGCCGGAGAAGCTGCCCGTCCTGGAGATCGGCCTCGGCAACACTGGCTATGGCGTTTCGCACAACGACTTCAGTCTGGAGACCGGCAAAGCCTATCAGCTCATAATCAAGTCCACGGGCGTAAAAGAGTGCGCCTGGCGCGCGCCGGATTTCGCCAATACGATCTGGATGCGCAAGGTCGAGGTCAACAAGGTAGAAATCAAGGCGAGCCATCTTCAGGAAATCGAGATGGAGCGCGAAGGTGAGGCCGAGCTGTTCTTCGTGCCAATTCGGTCGGGCACCTTTGAATGGGGCTGTGCCGGGCTGGAAGAAAAAGGCATGGCGGGCAAGTTCATCGTGAAGTGAGGTGAATGGCGGCGCCTCTTGCACAGCAGCAACCCGGGACGGTAGCGGACGCGCTCGACATTCGTGGCGTGAGCCATCGCTTCGGCGCGAAGCTGGTTCTCGACAATGTTTCGCTGAACGTGTCGCGCGGCGCCTTCACCGTGCTGCTTGGACCGAACGGCGCCGGAAAATCGACCCTGTTCGCGCTCATCACGCGGCTTTACGACAACGTCAGCGGCGAAATCCGCATTCTGGGTCATGATGTTCGCCGACAGCCCATGGCGGCCCTGCAGAAGCTCGGCGTCGTTTTTCAAAGCCGCAGTCTCGATGCCGATTTGAGCGTCCTGCAGAACCTCACCTATCACGCAGCGCTGCACGGCATCGGCTGGCGCGAAGGCCGGCAACGGGCGACAGAAGCACTCGCTTTGGTCGGATTGGCGGATCGTGCTGGAGACAAGGTCCGCACCTTGTCCGGCGGCCAGGCGCGCCGCGTGGAAATTGCCCGCGCTCTTCTCCACGGCCCAGCATGCCTGCTGCTCGATGAAGCCACCGCCGGCCTCGACGTCGCCTCACGGGAAAGGGTCATCAATATCGTTCGCGGGCTCGCACGTGAACGGAACGCGGGTATTCTCTGGGCGACGCATCTCGTCGACGAAGTCAACCCGGACGATCGGCTCGTGCTGCTGCACAAAGGGCGCATCCGCTATTCCGGTCCCGCGCATGAGCTCGTCGAAGCGGCTCAGGCGAGCAGCTTGAGAAGCGCATTCATGCGCGTCACGGAACCGGAGCCTACGGACGCAGCATGACTCCGCTGGACAAAACACGAAGCCTCGGCCCGTCTGCATATCTGGCGTGTTTCGGCGGCATTATCTGGCGGGAAGTTTTGCGCTTTCTCCATCAGCGCGAGCGTTTCCTGGCCGCTCTCGTGCGGCCGCTGGTATGGCTGTTCATATTCGCCGCCGGCTTTCGCCAGGTCCTTGGTGTGTCGATCATTGCGCCTTACGAGACGTACGTGCTCTACGAAGTTTTCGTGACCCCGGGTCTGGTCGGCATGGTGCTGCTGTTCAATGCCATGCAGACATCGCTTTCGATGGTTCACGATCGCGAAACCGGGGCCATGCGTACGCTGCTGGTCAGTCCGTTCCCGCGCTCGTTCCTGCTCGTTTCGAAGCTTCTGGGCGGCGT
>JAWLCO010000035.1:0-34143 GCA_041687075.1 Hyphomicrobiaceae bacterium
CGCTCCCGTCTTCTCGTCCGATCCCCGCACCGCCAAGCCTCCCGCGCCGATCAGGCGAGTGAATCATGGCGAGGTCGGACAGGCGAGCGACTTCTTCAAACAGCCTGTTAGGCGGTGGCACGGGCCAGCGTCGGCGCATACGCACAGTCGGCTGCGAACAACGGGAATGACACGGGCGCTTTCGTCGCGGCGGGGTCGCCCTGCGGTGCCCCCATCGCGCCGAACAACAGAAGACGTGATTGGCCGTCCGGTGACCAAGCCGGCGAGCGTTGTGACGCACCTTGGGAGGGCTCGGCGGCGGGTCACTGGCCGCCCCACCGGCAACGAAAAGGGCGCCGCAATGGGCGCCCTCCCGATCGGTCCTGTGCTGAAACGACGTTACTGCTTGTGAGCCGTGAATAGGAAATCCCGGTAGTAAGGCTCAGTCGGCGAGTTGAGGCAGCAGCCGCTCGAAATAGTCGATCGTCCGCTGGAGCCCCGTCTCGAGGTCGACCGTCGGCTCCCAGTCGAGAACCTGCTTGGCAAGGCCAATGTCGGGCTGCCGCTGGCGGGGGTCGTCCTGCGGCAGCGGGCGACGCTCGATGCGCGATCCGGACCTGGTGAGGCTGATCACCAGCTCGGCCAGTTCCAGGATCGTAAACTCGCCGGGGTTGCCAAGGTTGACGGGACCGGTGACCTCCGGGCCCGTCGCCATGAGTCGCAGGAATCCCTCGACGAGGTCGTCGACGAAGCAGAAGGAGCGCGTCTGCGATCCGTCGCCGTAGATCGTGATCGGCTCGCCCCTCAGCGCCTGCACGATGAAGTTCGAGACCACGCGCCCGTCGGCGTGGTGCATGCGCGGCCCGTAGGTGTTGAAGATCCGCGCGACCTTAATCTCGATCCGATGCTGGCGGTGGTAGTCGAAGAACAGCGTCTCCGCGCAGCGCTTGCCCTCGTCGTAGCAGGAGCGGATCCCGACGGGGTTCACGTTGCCCCAGTAGCTCTCGGGCTGCGGGTGGACGGACGGGTCGCCGTAGACCTCGCTGGTCGAGGCTTGGAAGATCTTCGCCTTGAGGCGCTTGGCGAGCCCCAGCATGTTGATCGCGCCGTGCACGGACGTCTTGGTCGTCTGCACCGGGTCGTGCTGGTAGTGCACCGGCGATGCCGGGCAGGCGAGATTGTAAATCTCGTCGACCTCGACGTAGAGCGGGAAGGTCACGTCGTGGCGCAGGAACTCGAAGCGGGAGTGGTTGTGCAGGTGGTCGATGTTGCGCTTCGTGCCGGTGAAGAGATTGTCGGCGCAAAGCACCTCGTGCCCGTCCATGAGGAGGCGGTCGATCAGATGCGAGCCGATGAACCCGGCTCCGCCGGTGACGAGGATGCGTTTGCGGCTGTCATAGAGGCGCGCCAAGGGAGGGACCTTTCCTGGAGGTGGGATTCAGCCAGCTTCCCGGATCAGGAGCCGGATCGTCTGGAAGTACCAGAGCTTAAAGAAGGCGTAGTGGAAGCCCGCGGCGCCATCGAGAAAGCCGCGTTTGGCCACATAGGTGAAAAGGAAGTAGAACCACCGGTACCACCACTTGGCGAGGTGGCGATACTTGAACCGCTGCCGATCCGTGAAATGGCCAAGCCTCGGGCGTCTGGCGAAGGGCTGCGTGACGGCGAGCTTCCCATTATGCGTATTCGCGGTGCTTGCCCAGGAAGTGCACAAGCCCCTTGAAGTCATGATGCTCGATCGGAACGGGAATCTCGGCAAGCGCGCGATCTCGGACGCGACTCTCTACACGTGGTGATCGAAGTCCCGCCGCGCCGTCGCTCAAGCTGCTTGCGGGCTCCGCGCCGGAGCTGGCCGCAACCCACTAGAGCGGAATCCGATCAGGTTGCATCGTATCCCGCGGCGGAGAAGTAGTTGGCGCATTCGGCTGGAGGGAAGAGGTCGATGATCCGGCCGATCGCATCCCACAGACCGCTGACGGTGCGCTCCGAGGCTTTTCTCAGCAGCGCCTTGAGCTTGGCGAAGGCGTTCTCGATGGGGTTGAAGTCGGGGCTGTAGGGAGGCAGGTAGCGCAGCTCGGCCCCAACCGCCTCGATCATCTCTCGCACGCGTGGGCCCTTGTGGCTCGAGAGGTTGTCGAGGACGACGATGTCGCCGGGCCGCAGGTCCCGGATCAGCACCTTGGCGACATAGGTCTCGAAGGCATCCCGGTTGATGGGCCCGTCGAGCACCCATGGTGCGATGAAGCCCCGGAGCGTGAGCGCGCCGACGAAGGTCGTCGTCTTCCAGTGCCCATGGGGTACGCCCACGCGGAGCCGCTCGCCGCGCCGGCAGCGCCCGTGGCGCCGGGCCATGTTGGTCGAGGCCCATGTTTCGTCGATGAAGACGAGCCGCTCCGGATCGAGGTCGAGTTGGTCGTCGAACCAGGCCTGCCGGCGCTTCAGGACGTCCGGACGGGACTGCTCGGTCGCGTGCGCGGTCTTTTTTTGCGCGTGAACCCGTGGCGGACAAAGAAGCGCTGGATCGTCCCGAAGCCGAAGACGATCCCCTGCTTCGCCAGGTTGGCCCGAACCTCCTCGATGGTGGCGTCCCCGCTCTCTCCGAGCGCCGCCATGACCGCCTCGTGGTGGGCCTCGATCCGTTTGGAGCGGCGATCGCCCCCCAGCGCTTTCGCCCGCGGATCGCCCGCTTCGCGCTCTCGCTTGCGCCACCGGCTCACGCTGGCGGCGCTGACCCCGAACCGCTCGGCAGCCTCCCGATGCGTCGCGCCGGCCGCCACAGCCCGAAGAACACGAACACGAAGATCAACCGACAGTGCTCTCGACATCGCCTGCCGGCCTCCGCCCCCGGCAGGCAGCTTGAATCAGCTTCGCGCTGATTTGGGAATCCCTCTCGATTCCATCAGGTCGGGTTCCGCTCTAGCCGGAGGATTCCAGTTCAGCGCCGCCCTGATCTACGGGAAAGTCCGAATTTGCTAACGTCCTTCTCAAAGCCGGCCGCCCTTGGCGCCACGCAGCCGCTTGACCACAAAGATAGGTGTGGCTGCGGCGGCCACCCAGGGCAAGCTCAGGCCTGCCCGGGTGGTTTGATCGTTCGTCTCTTCACGAATGTCGCCGGTACTCCGGCGAAAATGCCCCAAGATTCAAGGTCCTTTGTGGCGGTACCTCCGAGGCAAAGAACTGCGCCTTCGCCGACGACGACGCCTGGACCGACTGTGGCCCGAGCAGCGATCCATGCCCCGTCTTCAATCGCTATTGGTTCGGCGATCAGGCCGAAGCGGCCGGAGCTCCAGTCATGGCTGCCGGTACAAAGGTATGCGCCCTGCGAAATGCAGACGTTGGAGCCAATTCTCGTCGCGGCCAGATTGTCGATCCACACGTCCTCCCCGATCCAGCTATGGTCGCCAATCGTAAGGCGCCACGGGAATTTGACCCGGACGCTAGGCTTGATCACAACGCCTCTGCCGATGCGGGCGCCGAACATTCGAAGAAGTAACTTACGGTGCGCGGACCCTGGAAAGCCAGACGAAACAAACAGCCATTGCACGCAAATCCATAACGCTTCGACGAATACCGACGCGCCGCGCGAGTAGTGCGGGGTAGAATAGTCCTTCAACTGTGTCATTGGCATCGTGGATGGAACTGTGTGATCCTCGGCGGAACCGTTGGAGTCGTCAAAACTGCTACACCGAGCTGCCTCTTAAGCTGAAAGGACTGTCGTGTAAGCAGCGACGAAACCGGGTGCAATATGGCCCCAGCTATAGCGTTCAGCTACAAGATCGCGGCCGCGTCGGCCCATCTCGAGCAGCACTTCTGGTGCTGTGGTCGTGGCTTCGGCAAGCCCGCTTAGGATGCCATCAATCGTAGGCGCCACCCACCAGCCGCAGCGAGCGGAAATGAGTTCACTCCACGGTGCGCCTCGAGTTGTCAACACCGGAACTCCATAGGAAAGTGCCTCCGTAACCACCATGCCGAAATTTTCTGAGTGTGTCGGTAACACGAACAAATCTGCGGCACGGTAAGCACTCTCCTTCGCTTTTCCCTCCAGAGGCCCGGCGAAGGAAACAACGCTTGAAAGGCTATTCTTTTGGATCAGCGCTTCGACCTCGGCGCGGTGGCCGGCTTCGTCTGGGCCGGCGATATCGAGCTGCCATCCATCTGGGCGTAGTCGAGCCCATGACTCTATTAGCATGGGAAGGCCCTTTTTTCTATGTAGTCGGCTCAAGAACAATGCCCTGCGGACCTCCCCCTGCGAGGCCGGCCGAGGCGCCAATAGGCTTACCTCTGGGAGGGCCACTCCGTTAGCGATCGTGACAATCGGTGTGTTCAACCCACGGGCACGAATCGCTTCGCTCTCGCTTTCAGCAGTGGCGTGCAACATCGAGGCCTGCTCGAGATCCCGCCGCTGATAGATCTGCCAAGCCGCCAACTTTCTAATCCACTTGTGACCGACCGCCCAAGGCTCTAGCATACCTCTTATGCTAACCACGCGAGGTAAACCTCGACGGGCGGCGAATACAGCGATTTTGTGATTATGGGGCAGCCACAGTCCGTTGTCATGAACAACATCTGGGTCTCCGAAAGTTCGCACTGCATCCTCAAGCGATCCTCCAAGCAGGACAAGGTCTTCTGTGGCCTGGGGAATGACCGTCGATTTCTTCGCGCTTCCGTCCGGCGCCCAGAGCCCGACCCGCGCGCCCGCCCCGACGAGTGCCGCTCCCAGATTCGAGACCGAGACTGCAGGTCCGCCATAGTCGCGGTCAAAACTTGCGCTGACGAGAAGAATTTTCATTTTCTGCTTTTCATGGAGTCCGTATGAGGCGTGCGTGAGCTTTGTTGAATATTCTTCCGCGCTCCAGTTGCGACGGCTCCTACGATCCTGCCTTACTTCGGGCTCGATGCGTTCGCTACCTGTGCCAAACGTCACGCTGCTAGGGCCGGTGGTGCGGTATAGGACACTGCAGAGGCTGTAAGTCCATAGCTTGTCTTGCCCTCGAGGTGATAAATAACGCGCTGGAGCGCCGCCGGTGGGGCCGATCAAGGGCGTCGTCTGAGAACAGCGCTCGCGGTCGAGGAGCCATGCGTCATCACGTAGCTGCCAAACGCAGCCTGCCAAGGACGGCAAGTCGCATCGTCCGCGGGACGGCGAACAACAGTACGGGCGCAGCAATAGTAATCGCCCAAAGCGAACCCGAAGCGGCTAGGTGCCAGCCTTCACTCCCAAAGACATACAGGCAAGCCACACCGCCGAGATAGCCTACCGCGGTAGCTACTGCACCGAGTGCCATCATCCGCGCGCGCCAACTTGCCGCCGCCGGCATTAACCCACGCCCCAGGACGGGGAGCAGCAGGCTGAGCGCGGCCAGTTCGGCAAGTGCAAGTCCCATTGCAAACCCTGGAGCGCCGTATACTTGATAGCCGATTAATCCCGCAGCCATCGAAGCGCCGAGCAGGAATGCCCAGAGCAGCGCAAACCGGCGTTTCTCGTCGACATAAATCAGGCTGTTTTGCAGGACACTAAAGCCCCCGGCCAGTGCAAGCGGTAGGCAAAGCGCGGCAAACGTAGCCGCGTTGTGGAGGTTGGCATTACCCGTCCAAAGATGAATGATCGGGACAGAGAAAGCGAGGAGCCCGCCAGTTCCCACCGCGACCGCAGTCTGCAGAAAGCGTGCACCGTTCCGGATGGCGGGCCAAGCCTTGGTCCAGCCTGACACATGAATGCAGGTGGCGATTTCAACGGAGAGGCCGATGGCTGCGAATTGCCCGAAAGTGCGGGCTAGATTGACGAGAGTCCGCGCAGTGACGAAGCTTACGACTGCTGCCGACGGGGCACCGAGTTGCACCAGCAGAACAACTGGTGCGTGTACCATAAGGACGCTGGAAACCTGGATCAAGGACAGCCATCGCAGTGAGCCAAGAATATCCGCGAAATCGGCGCGGCGTGGCGGGGCGAATACCGGCTTCAGATCAGGGTAGGCGCTGCGCAGGAAAATGAGAATCACGCCCCACCGGAGGATGGCCTGCATGAACAAATAGGTTAGCGCCAGTTCCACCGGCCCCCCGCCAAACAGGAGGGTAGCGACGGCAGCCAATGCCGTAGCCAAATTTACAACAACGTCAGTCACCTGCCCGAGCGCGAAATCACCGCGGCCGCGGAATACTTGAGAGACACTGCCGGAGGAAATCTGAAATATCTGTGCAAGGACCAGCAGCCCGAAGACGACCGTGGCCTCGCGGGCATTAAACGCTTCCACTTTGAGCAGGTCCACCAGGTGCTCTCCGGCGATGGCGACGGCGAGCCATGACGCAACGGCAAGCAGGATGCAAAGGCTTGCATAGATGGTCAAGCTGACTCCGAGCAGCCGCCTGAACTCTTCCGATTCACCAGCTGAGTGCAGCTTCTGCCACCGATTCCCGAAATGAACGTTGAGACTCAACTCTGCGATGGAGACCATGGACGTGACGGCCAGGATCGCCGACCAGGACGCAAACGCATCGGTACCCCAGAGCCGCACCAGCAGTGCGACAACCACGACGCGCTCCGCGAAATTTGCGAGTAGCCCGAAGGTCTGGGCCAGTGTGTTGCGAACGGCCTTGCGGCGCATCAGGGCTTCACCGGAAAGCGGTGACGACTTACTGCACCAGAGGGGGCGACAGTCCCCCTTGCCCTGCGCAGCAGGACCTTGGTAGTCCACGCAACTGCGATAAACCCAAAGATCAGTACGCCTGCTCCGAAGACATCGAGAATGAACAGACCGTCTGGCCGTGTGCCCATGCGGACTGACAGCATGACCGCCGGCATGTATATCCAGTCTTCGCGTGCGAGAACCCCAAGCGCGAAGCGGGAGAGCCCGCTAAGCAACAGTGAGTACGGCACCACGAGAACAAAGCCGCCAACCCAGCCGAAGTTCCAGTAGGCTTCGGCAAAAAGGCCCGCTGATACGGACACGCCGTGCTGACCGGTCATCAGTGTGTAAAGTTCAGTGCCCACGGTCGCCATCTGCGGTTTCTCTGGCCAGATCGCCCGCGGGACCAGGACATAGAAGAGGTTGGTCAGGGTGTCTCCCGGCTGACCTATGTCGTACTTCTCTATGACCGAAATTCCCCAGTTTATATAGCTGATCCGCACCCAATTGTATTGCAGCGCGTCCTCATCAGATGGCTGCCGGTTGGTTTCGAAGTACGAGCTGACATATTCGACGCGTTCACCGAGGGACGCGCCAATCTGTGCCCCGTAGTCGAGTTCCTGTTCCATACGTCCATGGTTCACAATCGGGGCCACGACGTTGAATATCAGCGCGACTGCACAGATCGGTGCAAGCGTGCCAAATAGGGAATGCGCCCGCATTGCAACCGCCAAGGCAAAGAACATGGCCGGCAGCAGGACCCCCTGTTTGGTGAGCAAAATGAGGCCTATCCCAGATTCCAATAAGGTGAGAAGCAGCGGAAACCATACCAAGGTCGGCCGGTAGCGCAGGCACCAGAAGGTGAGAAGAAAAATTCCGACGTAGACGAGGTTGATGAGCTGAGTAAACAGGGCGGGGACGCTGGTCGAGAACAGGCCGAGTTGGCTCGGCAGGAAAATCGCCCATTCGGCCGCTAAACCGCCGGCCAGCGCCGCCAGGGCGAAGAAAAGCGTCGTGCCCCGCTGGAGCGGCCATTCCTGCTCGCTGCTACGTCCAAGGACGGACGGGCCGACCAAGCGCTGGTGGACAGCGATGGTCGTCAGCATGATAAATGTGAAGACGGTGACGATGAGGTTGAATTTAAGCATTTCCGCATCGCCGAATATGCCCAACTGGAAGAGATACTCACGGGTGTATTTATTGGTGACCAGCGGCGAGATTGATCCGAAACCAAAATAGATGGCGGTCGATCCATAGAACGCAAAAATCGGCGTCAGGAGTGCAGAGCGGGACCGCCGTACGAGGGCGATCGCCTCATAACCCATCAGTCCGACGTAGACGAGTGGGCCCACCAAATTGATATTAAAGTCGGCATCGAGGCTGGTTCGCGGACCGATCAGTAAGTAGGCGAGGCTGAGCAGCGCTAGGCCGATCAGCCCGACCGGCGACGGCGCGAGAATGGACCAGCGTGCGGATGTCGCTCGTATGCGACTGCGAGCTCGCGACCGACTCAAGTGGGGCACTCTCTCATTGCGCTCATTAAACAGGCTATTGAAGAACTCACCATCGTTCGCAGACGAAGGGTGAGTCCTCGCCCTTGTGGATGTAGACGTGCCCGACGAGGCGGCCGGCGGTGCCGAGGCTGGCCCATCCGCGGCCGGAGATCGGATCGCCTTCGTCGGATCCTTCGAAGCTGAACTCGGCGGTGGCGACGCCATCGCGGGAGCCGTAGCGGACATCGAGGAAGCCGCGTAGGGCGACAAACGCGATTTCGCCGTCTTCGTTGCCGGAGAAGGTGAGGTGGGCCTCGCCGTTGATTTCGAGCGCGTCGTCCGGGAAGGTGTCCATCAGGGTGATCCGCCAACGGCCGGAGAAAGCGCGGGCGAAGGCCGGGCGCCTGGCCATCGTGTCGCTCCCGCCATGAGCTTTGGAATCCGGACCAGGTTGTAGGCTGCGGCGGCGAAGGTCCATCCGACGCGGTCGACGCCGCGGACCACCGGTCGTTCCAGCCCGGCGAAGGTCTTGATCCAGCCAGAGCTCTCCTCGATGCGCTTGCGGATCCGCTGGCTGGCGGCATAGCCGGCGCGGCTTCAACCGGCTGATCTTCGCCCGTATCGTCCATCGCCAAGGCCTGCCAGCTGTCCTGCGTTGCCACGCCTTCGAGACGATCGGCGGCGTGCCAACGCCGGTGGTATCTTCTACAACATGAGCCTCGTCGACCCCGCCCGCCACTGCGGCTCCATCCTCGGGCTGCAGACCCTTCGGGCAAAGCCGAAGGGCAAGGTCGAACGGCCCTTCCGCTGCGTCCACGAGGACTTCTTCTTGGCTATGTCCATCCGCAACCTCGACGACCTCTACGGTCAGCTCCGGCACTGGCTCAATACCGTCGCCAATCCGCGCTGCCATGCTACCACCCAGCGCATCGTCAACGACGCGTTCGCCGAGGATCGTCCGCAGCTCCGGCCGCTGCCGATGTCAGTGAGCGGCATCGGCCTAATATTCCCCTTCTGTCAGGTCTGCAACAAAGCCTCCGAATATCGTCTTGCGTAGCTGCGCCAAGAAAGGGTCGAGCGAGCGGCGTCCGACAGGGGTGGAAAATCGCCAGCATGCGCTCGCTCCAACATTGTCGCTAGCGCAGACCTCAGCGCAAGTGAATCGCCAGTCGGAAAGATCATAATCCTATCTGCAAGTTCTGGGACCTGCTTTAAGTCCGGCCCGCCGCTGTCTTCGCTGCAAACAATTGGCAGGCCCGAACTGAGCGCCTGCGACAATACCAATCCAAATCCGTCCTGCCGCGACGCGAGGACAAAGACATGACCACGTGCGTAGAATGACGGCAAGCGCGACTGGTCGACTGGTCCGTGGTGCTCGAAGCGTGGATGGTCGGGGAAGGGAGCGTCTACCAACCCGCCCACATGCAGGAGGCGCACGCCCTCCATCGCAAGGATCGTCTCGGTCAGGTAGTCGACGCCCTTCTGGAGGCTCCAGCTGCCAACCATGAGTACGGTCGGGCAACCGGCCTGAGGCGAGGCCGTGCGCTGGGGAAAGCGCTCTATAGACACTCCATACGGGTTGACGAAGAGCTTGGCCCGCGCCGCCTCATCGCACGCGAAGCTGCGCACCACGTGCTGCGAGGGCACCGTTATGCGGTCGGCGATTGCGTAGCTTTCCAGTTCGCGGGCGATCTGCTGATCCGTCGGCAGTTGCGCGCCCGGCAGGGCAGCGAGGATATTTTGCTGGGCTTGAATGTGCTGGCTGCCCCGCTCGATCCAGATGCGTGCGCCGAATTTCGCCTTAGCGTGCCGCGCAGACTCGAGTGTAATGCCGGACATACCGATGAAATCATCGCACGGCACCATGGCATCGACAATGGCCGAGTTTAGCGCCGGGACCGCGAGCCGCTCGCGTAAATCCGGCAGCACGTTCGGCAGGTACCGCGCCCAAGCCGCCACTGGCGCTAGGCGCGGCAGCAGATTCACGTGGGCCGCCTCGGGCAGGCCGAAGGCCATTGCGCGGTGGCGCGGAACCCAGGAATAGAACCGCACCTCGTGGCCGAGCGAGCACAACTCGCGGGCAAGATCAAGCACATGGAAGCGACCATTTGTGGCGATGGCGATCCGCCGGAGGCTCAAGGCGCGCTCCCGGCCGCAGCGCCACCCTGGATAGGAATAATGGCCAGCGTAATCGACCACACCGACGCGTGCTGCAGAATGGCTTTGCGACGCTCTAATGAGAGAAGTATGTCGTGGAAACGACACCCCGAAGATAGTTGCCCTCTATCATGCCGGAGCAGGCGCAGAAACACCGCAACGAAAGGCTGCGCCGTATGGATGTGCCGGTGGAGGCAAGCGCGCTGACGACCGGCACGAGAACTTCGCCTGACGCTCCTACAAAAGACGACTGCCATCTGGTTGGCTCCGCGGTCAGCGGCGACTGGGCTGGACATTGTGGCGCACTTACCGCCTGAATTGAACGCGACTAAACGTTCCACTTCCTGCCCGCAGGCAGGCTGGTCAGTGCCGTCGAACACGATGCGTTGCGTGCCCTCGACCGGGCAGGCCGGATAGTCGCGGTTGGGATGGTAGGCTCCCCCAGAACTTGATCGTCGCGGCATTGGCGCGAGCCCCACCCGGCTACTGCGCTGATCTGTGTGGGCGCGGCCAGCCTGCTCATGGCAGCGGGCAGCCCCTTGTTCCCAAATCAGCCTAGCCTGCCTACCTACGGCTGGGCCGCCACCTTGGATTGGGTCCTTCAGGCGCCCGGCGAGGGGCGCCATCGTTGGCATCGCCCGGGGCGACGCCGGATCGCTCTGTTTCGCCGTTTTGGACAAAACAAATGCGCGCGAGTCGACGATGCGGCGAGTTGAGGGGGGGCTTGTGCTCATTCGCCAACCGTCTTCGAACGTTGTAGTACGAGTGTGACCACCCCATCCCATGGAATGTCGGACGCATAGATGAAGTTCAGAGTCGCGTTTATGAACATCCTGGCGCAGTATCTCGCGCTCCGAATCGTCGCCTTCATTGGATTTCGACCAAAAAAACGGGCCTGCGCGGCATAGCGCACGACTTTTAGATTATGTCCAACCAGGAGACTCTCGAATACTGCCCGCGAAAGGGCTGACCGATGGGTTGGATCGCCTGCCTGCGCGAGGAGCCCGAATGGGCTTTGACCGTTCGGGAATCTGAGCACAACCAGACCGCCCGGCCTTAAAAGCTTTTCGATTAAGTCGATCTGCTCGGCAAGCCCCTCAAGCGTCCAGTGCTCGGCAACATCGAGGGCGACAATCAAGTCAAATGCCGCCTCGAACTGGCCGACTGCATCCGCCAGCCGCTCCGGCAACAGTTGAACACCGAATCGTTCAGCCGCCAAGCGCATTGCCGGAATGAGTTCCGTTCCATAGGCGACAGCGCCCTGCTCGACCGCCCAACTAAGAAACCTGCCTTCGCCGAAGCCGATCTCCAGCACACGCTTGCCGCCGAAATCTACCCCGCGAAACTCCTTGCGGAAGTAGGCGGCGTCGTCAGCGCCGTATCGAAACGGATTATCCCAGGCCTTCCACTTCTCATATCGTGCATAGGAACCGGCGCACCCCGTGTCGAAATCAGTGGTCATTGATGCCGCGCCCGCGTTATACAATGTTGCTGGCCGCTCATGCGACGGCATTCGGTGAGGATCCTTTCGATCTGGCCCTCAATATCATAACCCGATCGAAAACAACGATCATACCCGGCTGCGGCGATGGCTCGGCGAACCGCGTTGTCTTGGAGTATTTGCTTAGCTTTGGCGATCATTTCCTCGTCTCCAGTGAAACCGACATACTCCTTGCCATCCACGAAATGAGCGTCATGCTCGTCCGTCTTCTCCGCCAGCATGCAGCGCTGCGCCGCGGGAATCTCCATGCTGCGGGTCGTAATCTGGTCGCGGTTAATCTTACGCAGGAAGCCGAGCGCGATTTTGCCCTTATGCAGCGCCTGCGAGTATGCCGGGCCGACGACGGCGGGGCGATGCACAATTGCAGGATGTTGTATGTCCGCCCAAGCGCCGCGAAGTTTACCCGCCGCGCTACCATGGACAAGCACGCTCAAACCCGCTTCAGCCAACTCATACAGGCTGCGCGCCCGGTTTTGTTCAAATGTCCCGATGAAGACTGCATCAAAGGCCTCGAATTCCTCGCCAACTTCTTCTATCGTCATAGGGCGGTGATCGGTGGGATCAAAAGCGTTCGTAAGCAGGACTGGATTCGCCACCCCCGCCGCGCGCAATTCAGCGACGTTGAAGGACTTGGTGGTGAACACGATATCCCATTCCTGCAGGCATCTTTCTATAGGTCGTGACAAATTGTGCTTCGCCATGATGTCGTCGGAGGACAGGAAGGCAAGCACAGGGTTCGATATACGTCTCAGCGCCCGGAGTGTGGCGCGCCGGATCACCTTGCTGTTCTCAACGAGGACGACGTCGGGGCGGACCTGCTCGGCGGCCGCTATCAGGCGAGCATTTTGGTGATGGAGGTCGACCGGTTCGCGGAGACGCCAGCGGATCCGAGCGTAGAGGCCATCGGGGCGCCTTTCGGCCGGTGAGTAATAAAAATTATGTTGGATACAGGCGATATCCTTCCGGGCGCAGAGCGAACGATGACGCTGAAAATCATTGCCGCCCTCAGCGAATTCACCGTGGTGCAGCACTCGAATCTTAGACATGATGCGTCTCAAGATGATGTAGCTGAAAGTTTAATACTCGGAACGGGGTCGTTTTTCGTTGACCGCCGAGATAGCTGCACGAATTCCGACGGCGCATTCATTGTAGCTCCATCCTGCAATTCGCGCGCGACTCGCCTCTCGCATGGCGCGCATGCGACCGCGATCGCTAATCACATCGCGTAAGGCCTCGGCCAGGCTTTCTATGTCGCGCGCATCGAAGATGCGGCCGTTGACCCCGTCGGCGACAAGATCTTCCGCACACCCGATCTCACGCGACAGAACTATCGGAGCGCCTGCAGCCATGGCCTCATTGACCGCAAGGCCCCAAGGCTCGTTCTCGGACGGCAGCACGAAAACGTCGCAGGCGCCGTAGATCGCAGGCAATTCACTCTGGTTGCGAAAACCCGGAAACACGATATCGGAGACGCCTTCGGCCGTGGCTAGCTCTCGTAATTCAGTGTCAAGCGCGCCGGAGCCGACCATCGCAAGTTGGGCATCTGTCCCAGTCCGCCGAAGGTGCGCATAGGCGCGGATGAGGTCGCCCGGCCGCTTGCGATCTTCGAACTTGGCCGCGAACAGGATGACAGGGCGCGAAGGCTCCAGGCCGAGCGAAGCAATCAGGATGTCCCGCTCGGCGGGGGATAAACGGGCCTGCTTTGCAAACCGCTCATTATCAACTGTATAGGGCACAAAGAAGATTCGCTCCTGAGGTATTCCCATTGTTGCATAGTAACGAGCGTTCGCCGAACCGATCGCGAGGAAGGCGTCGAAGCTGTGCAGGATTGGCCAAAGCAAAGGAGTGCGCAGCATGGCTTTGACGCCTGTGCGACGCAGGCCCGAATGCGTTTCGCCTCGCAGGAAGACCGGCGTTTTGGACCATTTGGCCGCTGCCAAAGCCAAAAAATGGCACGCAAGGTAATGGCCGTGTATGATCAAGGCATCGAATCGGCCATCGCGGATCTCTGGCCAAAGCTCCGGACCCACCATGGACAGGAAGCCGCCCAACTGGCGCGTTTCCGATCGCTTGCCGAGAAACCGGGCTTCGTAGCCCGACAGCAAATCTATGTCCCATTTCACCGCTTGGTCGAAACCTTCATCCGTCGCGCCGCGCAGGGAGAAGTCGGAGAGATAGAGGGCCGTGACCTCAATACCACATTCGCGCGAGAGGTAGGCGTATAGCGGGGCGAAGTATTGGATCGGGTGAGTGTTTACAATGGCCACCCGCAGACGACGGTCTGCTATGAGGGCCGGCGGGGAGTCTATGTCTTCCATTATGTCCCTCGGCGAGGTTTCTGCAAAGCGTCAGAGAGGCGCCCCGCAAAGGCATCGAAACCGAAATATCTAAGCCCTTCCGGCACTCGGCGTGGCCGCTTCAGGCCGGCAAGGATAGCCGCCCGCAGTTCTGCAGGATCCCTTGGATCGGCCAATTCGCCGAATTCGCCATCGCGAAGGGCATCGCGGGTCCCGTCCAGCGTGCTCCCAACCACCGGCGTGCCGCAGGCTAGCGCCTCAAGCAGCACAATTCCGAAGCCCTCTCCCGAACCCGCCAAGACAAAGAGGTTGGCGAGGCGAAGGAGGTGGGCCTTTTCATTTTCGGGCACCCGGCCCGTGAACACTACTCGCTCCGCGACGTTCAGTTCGCGCGCCTTCGCCTCAAGCCGCGGGCGGTCATCCCCGTCGCCGGCGGCCACATAGCAGATATCTGGTATGCTCACAGCCAAGTCCGAAATGGCTTCTATAACCTCATCAAAACCCTTATATCGCTCCGCAGCGGACATGCGTCCGAGCGTCAGGAGAACGGTTTTGCCGGCGATCCCTAGCCGCTCCGCAAGACCCAGATCGGGCGGCCCCTCGCCGTAATTTTCGAGACAGATAGTGTTCGGAAAAACCAAAATCCTGTCCGACGGTAGAGGACACCAAGTCTGGAAACGATCCCGAGTTACGCGACTGACTGACAGCACCAGATCCACATGACGGACAATGTCCTTGGCCGCCGAAGCGTTGGGCGTCTGCCAGGCGTCGATGCCGTGAATGGCCAAGACAATCGCTGCGCCAGTAAGACGCTTCACGAGTACGGCGGCTGGGATCAGGTTTATATGCCCGCAGAAAATCAGATCGGGCGCCTGCCTTAACCCGGCGAGAGATGCCGCCGCAATGTACCGGAACTTTCCGCCAACACCGTGGAGGATGTAGTCTATTTTCGAGGGAAGGAGCGGAAGCGGGGTGTCGGCCAACCGGGGCACTACTGTCACTTGTTCGACTCCGTCGAACTGCGAGAGAGCTTCCAGGACGTTGCGGTTGAACTCCGACACTCCGCCAAAGCCGCCATGGGCGTCCGTGGCCAGAAACAGGATCTTGCGAGGCAACGCGCTTCCTGCGGCAGCAGGCGCACAGATTGCGGTCGTCGTGTCAGGTGCGGTCACGTTAGGACGTTCGCAGGGCCGGTGCGTTGTCCGGAGGCATTAATGATCTGAAAACATGCTGGGCCCAGGCGCGCGATGCGCTGCCCCTACTGCCAGCTGTCACCGGACTGGCCGTTCCGATCCAGCGGCCGGTCGGCACGGAAAAGCCCGTCTTGGGCTTACGAGCGATGCTGGCGGGTAGCGGAGTTAACGGCGCTTGGGCAAGTGAGGCCTTACCGCTCTCCGCAACGAATACCGGAATCGCGAGTGCGAGGCGTCTGAGCAACTCGATGTCTACTAGCGGCGTGCGGATCTCGACACTGTGCGCCATGCCCGCCCAGTCGGTGTCCCGAAGCAGCTGGTTGCGCAAATATGCGCTCGCCTCCAGTGCCGCAATGCGGGCGCCCGGTACGCGAGGCTTGGGGGTGAGCGCATCCGCTTCTAGCCGGTGGATGGTCCGCAATTCTATAAGGCCGGCGCGCAGCAGGTCCGGCTCGAGGCTGGTCGTCAACTCAAAGGGGAGGAACAATGCTCGTCGCAGGAAATAAGCCCCAGCTTCGCTGCCGCCATATTCCAGAAGGCCGAGGGCTTTCGGCATACCCTTGGCCACTCCAAGGGCTTGGCCGGCACTGCGCACGAGCGCGCCGAGGCCGGGAATCGCGCTCGGCCAACGCAGCAGACCTGCCATTCTCGGAACGTCACGAAAGCTGGGATAGCCGCCAAATAGTTCATCTCCGCCGACGCCAGACAGCGCCACTTTCAGCCCGTTTTCGGAGACCGCCTTGGATGCGAACCAAGTGTTCACGCCGTCAATGGAGGGCTGGTCCATTGCGTCGAGGATGGCCGGCATATCGGCTTCAAATTCGCTCTGCGAAACGCGCCGGATGATGTGCTCGGCACAATAGAGACCGGCCAACTCAGCCGCAATCGGCGCTTCGTCTTCCGGCGTGTCGCGAAACTCATCGAAGGCAAGGGTTATCGCGCGGACTCGCTCCTGACCCGCATCCCTCATCAGCCCGAGCAGGGCCCCGGAATCGATACCGGCCGAGAGGAAAACACCAACTTCCACATCGGCCAGTAGATGAGCCTGAACCGTGTCCCGCAGGGCTTCACGGGTCAACTCCGCCACGTCGAGGAGGCTGGGTGCGGGCGCAGCTTCAGCAATTATATCTGCTACCCGAGCGTAGTGCATGGCTGGATGCACGCCGGCAGCGTCGACGAGTTGACTTGCTCCGGCCGGTAAGGCCCGAATATCGCGATAGAGCGTGAAGGGGTCCGGGACGCTGCCCCAGAGGTGGAAACCCACAATGCCTGCCGGATCCGGGACACGAGATACGCCGCCGCCCGCGATCAGCGCCTTCACCTGACTGGCGAACCGCAAGACGCCGCCCTGATTCGAGAAATACAGCGGCTTTATGCCGTAGGGGTCGCGGGCGAGAAAAACGCTGCGGGCGTCATCATCCCAAATGGCAAAGGCGAACATGCCGCGCAGGCGTTTTGGCATAGCCTGCCCCTCCCGTGCATAAAGGTGAAGCAGCACCTCAGTATCAGAATCGGATCTGAACTCAACGCCACGGGCCTCAAGGTCGCGCCTCAACTCGGGATAGTTGTAGATTTCGCCATTGAAGGCCACCACGTAGCGCCCATCTGCGCTCTTCATGGGTTGGGAACCGCGTTCGGAGAGATCAACAATGGCGAGTCGTCGGTGCCCCAAGGCGCAGCGCCTGTCGCCGCTAAACCAGCTCCCAGCACCGTCCGGTCCGCGCCTTGCCATGTGGTCGCGGGTCTTCTCCAATTCGGCAGGGTCGGGCGGAGGTGCGCGCAAATCGTAGGCGAATATTCCGTTTATACCGCACATGATCCGAGGCTCTTCCTTATTTTCTCTGTTCGGTGAACACGCATAAGATAGGATCTGTCTTGTCGACGCAGGTCTTGAGCGCATCCAAGAGCGCGCGCCGCCCCCGGAGCGTGCTGAAACTGCTGCCGTTGCGATTAGGTCGCCGGTCAGGCGCCATTCGCGGCGCCCGCGGCATCACCGCCTATGCGGCGCCTTGCCCGCTGTGAACTGCATCTTCCACGCCCCGGTGCCGAGCCGTCTCTGCCTCTCGACCCCTCGGGCTAGGCACATGCCGGCCCCTCCTGAATGCCCTCGAGCAGGGCCTCGGTGTTGATCCGTCCCTCCGGCTCAGGTGGTCACACTAAGTTAATGCGGCGCGTCTGCGCTTGCGATCACACCTGCACCGCCTTCCGGAAGGCGTCCGGGGACCGGAAGCTGCCGGCATGGTGAAGCCCGGCTGATCGCTGGGACGTTAGGTCAGGCCGCAAGCTCTGGAACATGTCGATGCTGGCGACCTCTGGAATGCTCGACGGAGCTATCATCAGATCGTGCGCGGATTGAGCTATGTTGCGCCGGCCGCGAACGTATTGCGGCGAGGGCAAAGACACGGAGCCTGTTGGCCCACCCTCCATCACTGGGACCTTTCCAAAGACGCCGTTAATACTGCGTCCGGTCACGGGGTAGGGAGGTTTCGCGAACCATCAGTGAGTTCGGCGACGCGAAGGTCAGAGACCGTCTCACCGCTCGTTCTTCGGGATCGTAGTAGGCCTTCGTGAAACCAGCCCGACCCAGCACCTGGAGCACGTCCCGGTCCAGAGTCTCTGTAATAATCGCCTTTAACCTCTCATCTGCCAGCGTCTGCGCTGCACCTGTGAGGACCTCCGCCTCGAAGCCCTCGACGTCGATCTTGATAATCCGCGGGACCTGGCCTTCTAGAACGTTATCCAAGGTATTCAGCACTACCTCCCGAACGTTGGCGTCGCCTGGATGCGCGACCTGATTCATGGTGTCGCGTCCCACCGTGAAAGACGCCGTCCCCGCGGAGGCGCCGAGTGCCGCCTCAACGACGCGAACTTGGTCTCCGATCCCGTTGACCTCGATATTCCTCCTGAGGAAATGTGCAGTGTCGGGGTCCGGCTCTACCGCAATAGTTCGCGCACCACAGACCTTGGATGCCAGTACGGTATAGCTGCCGACATTCGCACCGATGTCGACGAAGAGATCTCCTGCCTGCAGGGTGTCGAGGACAAATCGCATATCGACGTACTCATGCAGTCCACAGTAGATGTTTCCCGTTGCACCGGTCATCCCGCGCCGGACGGCGAGCTTCGCGCCATCGATCCAGTCGAAGATCAACTCTTCCTGCAGACGGCTTTGCACCTGCCACTTGGCGAAGCGGGCCAGCGTCGAGATCGGGCGCCCCCTGTTCATGGGATGGCCCAGGATGAAACGAAGGGTCTGGCTGAGGCCCACTATCAAAGTCCCCGAAACGCTAGCTGGCCTTGGCCGTACTCGTGCATCTTGAATTCATAACCAGATGACCAAGGTCCGGATTTATCCGAGACGGCGCCTCGCGCCCAAACGCCCGATAACGCAAACTCGCACGCACCCTCACAGCCGCGCCGTCGCCAGGTGGTCGACGTACCAGCGCCAGGTCCCGGCCAGCCCCTCCTCCAGTCCGATCCGCGCCCGCCAGCCGAGGCGGCCGAGGCGAGTGACGTCGAGGAGCTTGCGGGGGGCGCCGTCGGGCTTGGAGGGGTCAGTCAGGATGCGGCCCTCGAAGCCGGTGATGCGGGCGACGAGGCGGGCGAGGTCGAGGATCGCGACGTCGGTGCCGGTGCCGACGTTGACGTGGCCGAGCCTCGGGCGCGTCTCGGCGTCGTAGGCGGCCTTTGCTAGGTCGAAGACGAAGAGGCTCGCCTCTGCCATGTCGTCGACGTGCATGAACTCGCGGCGCGGCGTGCCGGTGCCCCAGATCACCACCTCGCCCTCGCCGCTCCGCGCGGCCTCGTGGAAGCGGCGGATCAGCGCCGGCACGACGTGGCTCGTCTCGGGGTGGAAGTTGTCGCCGGGGCCGTAGAGGTTGGTCGGCATCACCGAGCGGTAGTCGGTGCCGTGCTGGCGGTTAAAGCTCTCGCAAAGCTTGATGCCGGCGATCTTGGCGATGGCGTAGGGCTCGTTGGTCGGCTCGAGGGGGCCGGTGAGGAGGGCCTCCTCGCGCATCGGCTGTTCGGCGTCGCGCGGGTAGATGCAGGAGGAGCCGAGGAAGAGCAGGCGGCGGACGCCGGCGGCGAAGGCCCCACCGATGACATTGGCCTCGATCATCAGGTTCACGTGGAGGAAGTCGGCCGGCTGGCTGTCGTTGGCGAGGATGCCGCCGACCTTTGCGGCGGCGAGGATCACTGCCTCCGGCCTCTCGGCCGCGAAGAAGGCGCGCACGGCGGCCTGGTCGGTGAGGTCGAGGTCGCGACGGCCCACCGTCAGGATCTCGAGCGCCTCGCCGGCGCGGCGGCGCGCCTCGAGGCGGCGAAGAATGGCGCTGCCGACCATGCCGTTGTGGCCGGCGAGGAAGATCCGCATGGCTCAGGTTCCAAAGGCGACGGGCACGGCGTAGCCGTTGTCGCGCAGCAGGCGATGGCGGCGGGCCGCCTTCAGGTCCTCGGCGACCATCTCGGCGCACATCTCGCGGGCGGTGATCTCGGGCGTCCAGCCGAGCTTCTCGCGCGCCTTGGAGGGATCGCCGAGGAGCGTCTCGACCTCGGCGGGGCGGAAGTAGCGTGGGTCGATCCGCACCACCGTCTGCCCGACCCGCACCGCCGGGGCGGCGTCGGAGGTGACCGCCTCGACGACGGCGACCTCGTCGAGGCCCCTCCCCTCGAAGCGGAGGCGAAGGCCGAGTTCCTCCGCCGTCCAGCCGATGAAGTCGCGGACGGAGTGCTGTTCGCCGGTGGCGATGACGAAGTCCTCGGGCTCGTCCTGCTGCAGCATCATCCATTGCATGCGGACGAAGTCCCTGGCGTGCCCCCAGTCGCGCAGGCTGTCGATGTTGCCCATGAACAGGCAGTCCTCGATCCCCTGGGCGATGTTGGCGAGGCCGCGGGTGATCTTGCGGGTGACGAAGGTCTCGCCGCGGCGCGGGCTCTCGTGGTTGAAGAGGATGCCGTTGCAGGCGTAGATGCCGTAGGCCTCGCGGTAGTTGACCGTCATCCAGTAGGCGTAGAGCTTGGCGACCGCGTAGGGAGAGCGGGGGTAGAAGGGGGTGGTCTCGCGCTGCGGGGACTCCTGGACGAGGCCGTAGAGCTCCGAGGTGGAGGCCTGGTAGAAGCGCGTTTTCTTCTCCAGCCCGAGGAAGCGGATCGCCTCGAGGAGGCGCAGCGTGCCGATCGCGTCGACGTCGGCGGTGTACTCCGGCGCCTCGAAGCTGACCGCAACGTGGCTCTGGGCGCCGAGGTTGTAGACCTCGTCCGGCTCGACCTCGCGCAGGATGCGGGTCAGGTTGGAGGTGTCGGTGAGGTCGCCGTAGTGAAGCCTCAGCTGCGGCTCTCGGGCGTGGGGATCCTGGTAGATGTGGTCGATGCGGCCGGTGTTGAACAGCGACGAGCGTCGCTTGATGCCGTGCACCTCGTAGCCTTTTTCGATCAGCAGCTCGGCGAGGTAGGAGCCGTCCTGGCCGGTGATGCCCGTGATCAGGGCCCGTTTCCTATGCGTCAAGGCGTGTCATCTCCAAAATCCCCGGCAGCCGCCGGGCTTCGTCACCGGCTGGCGCCGAAGGCCGCGCGGGGCGGCTGCCGTCACCTCGAGCCGAAGCCGGTGAGGATGGTCTTCAGCGTGCGGAAGACGATCAGAAGGTCCAGCGCCGCCGAGAAGTGCTTGGTGTAGTAGAAGTCGTATTGCAGCTTCAGCGTCGCGGCGGAGACCTCGGCGACGTTGCCCTGGTTGACCTGCGCCCATCCGGTCAGCCCCGGCCGGACGGCCTGGCGGTACATGTAGAAGGGAACCTCGCGGGCGTACCACTCGGCGAGCGACAGCGCCTCGGGGCGCGGGCCGATCCAGCTCATCTCGCCCCTCAGGATGTTGAAAATCTGCGGGAACTCGTCGATGCGGTACTTGCGGATGAAGCGGCCGACGCGGGTGACGCGGGGGTCGTTGTCGGTGGTGAAGGCGGAGCCTTCCGGCAGGTCGGTCCGCATGCTGCGCAGCTTGAAGATGGTGAAGCAGCGGCCGCGGTAGCCCATCCGCGGCTGGGTGAAGATGGCGGGACCGGGCGATTCAAGGCGGATCAGGACGGCGGTGACGGCGATCACCGGCAGGAAGACCGGCAGCAGCGCCATCGCCAGCACGAGGTCTGCGAGGCGCTTCACCTGGTGATAGGTCTTGGAGGGCAGCAGCGTGCCGAAGCTGTTCTCCGAGAGGGTCTCGACCTGGACACGGCCGGTCAGGAGTTCCGAGGCGTGGCGGACGTCGTAGACGGGCACGCCGGCGAGGACGCAGGAGGCGATGAACCGCTCCCAGTCGTCGCCGAGGTCGGCCGCGTGGTCGACCACCACCGCGTCGACCTGGCCGAGGCTCTCGGCCGGGCTGGCGAGCCGGTGCCAGTTGACGAAGGGGCTGTCGGACAGTCCGGCGACATCGCCGACGGGGATGACGGCGAGGACGGGGTGGGCGTAGCGGTTCCTCAGCACGTAGGCGAAGAGGAGCCAGGCGGCCGCAAATGCGAAGGATGCCGTGATCAGGTAGCGCGAGTAGTCGATCCGGAACCAGAACAGCGCCAGCGACACGGCCGCGAAGGAGATCAGCAGGCCGGGCACGACGTGCCCCAGCGCCAAACGGCCCGAAAAGGGGCTGAACTGGCGGATGAAGCAGTAGCCGAGGATGATGGCGAACAGGTTCGCCGTCATGGACAGCAGGATCGTGTTCGAGAGAAAAAACTCCGGATCGTGGAGTGCACGTGGCCAGCGGATAATAACAGGACCGACCAGGCCCAGAAGAATCGCGCCGCCAAGCTGGAAGCGGACGCGACCGAACAGATGTGGCCGCCTCTCCTCCCAGAGACGACTGGCGCCATCAATGATCGAAGCGTGACCAATATTTACGTCGCTATGCATAATAGATTTCCAATTGGCCTATGTCGCGCTAGATTTGGGCGCAGAAGGCTAATCCGGGGTCGATTCCTATGCGGGAAAGAGTGGGTGCTCCGTCGCGCCGAGGTGCGGTGCAAATGGAAGAGGTCGAGGCGAGGAGGGCAGAACCTGCCGTGAACCGTTCAAGGTTTCAGTCCGTCGGTCGAGCCGTGCTGTCCGGCGGTTTCGTCGTCCTTCTCGTCACGGTTCTTGCCCGGCAGGGTTCGGTTGACCGCGAGGCCTTCGAGGCCAATGCTTTGGTCGGCTTCCTGCTGCTCGCCGTCTCCGTGGCGGCATTCGGGGAGCCGGGGCAGACGCGGACGGTGTTCCGGGCCGGGCTCGCGGTCATGGTCCTGCTGGTCGCGTGGATCGGGCTGCAGGGCATGGAGGTCGCAGGGAACCCGCTCGCTTCGATCCGCTGGTCCGATGCGCAGGCGGTGATCGGCGACCGGCCGGCTGCCATTTCGATCCAGCCGTCGTCGGCGATCGGGGCAGCGCTCGCCTTCGCCTTCCCCTTCGCCGTGTTCCTCGCCGGGCTGGTCCTCTTCGACGACGACGACCGTGCGACGCGGCTGATCAAGATCGTCGGCCGGGGCGGCGGGCTGCTCGCGGTCGCCTCCCTGGTCGCCTTCGAGGTGGCGCCGGAGTGGCAGGGCGGCCCGGAGGCGAACCTCACGTCGGTATTCGTCAACCGGAACACCGCCGCGACCTTCTTCGGGGTGATCGGGATCCTGCTGCTGGCCCTCGCCGTCGAATCCGGGCGGGCCTTCCGATGGCGGGCGCTCAGGGACTGGTTCCTCAATCCGCATTCGTACCGCCGGCCTCCGCTCGCGGCGGGCTTCCTCGTCGATGCGCCGCTTGCCGCCCTCACCTTCGCGGCGGTGTTCCTGACGCTGTCCCGCGGTGGCACGGCAGCGAGCCTGATCGCCGTCACCGTCCTCGTCACCGCCTTGATCGTGGCTCCGCCCAGGGAGCGGCGCTCACCGAAAAGCGCGGGGGACGAGGACCCGACACCCCTGGCGGCGCTCGTCACAAAGGCCGGAGCCGTCCTTGCCGGGCTGGCGCTGGTGGTCGGCCTTGCCCTCTTCTTCGCCGGCCGGGTGATCCGGCGGGCCGACCTGCAGGGGGGCGAGGACGAGCGGTTCTGCATCCTGCCCGATCTCGTCGGGGCTGCCGGGGCATACCTCCCCTTCGGCTCCGGCGCCGGCACCTTCCGCGAGGCGTTTGCGCCGTTCCGCAATCCGGCCTGCTCCATCGACGGCGTCTGGTTCCGCGCCCACAACGACTGGATGGAGGGACTGATCACCCTCGGGCTTCCGTTCCTTGCTCTCGCGCTGGCCTCGGTAGGGGCGCTGGTGGCGGTGTACGTGACGGGGCTCAGGGAGCGCCGCGCGCGGCGGGCGATGCCGGTCGCCGGGCTCGCCATCGTCGTGCTGGTCTCGGTCCACGCGCTGGTGGACTTCTCGCTGCAGATCCCGGCCGTCGCCGCTGTCACGGCCGCGGCTCTCGCCGGCACGGCGACGATCGCAGCCCGCAAGCCCCGACTGGAAGCAAAAGCCAAGGTCAGATCCCGGACCTCAGGGTGACATCAGGATCGAAGTCGCCAAACCAGTCGAACCCGGCCGCGATCAGCGCCGCCCGGCGCTGCGGATCCAGCCGGGCCAGCACGGCGAGGACGTCACCCTGGACGTCATCGGGTGGGTTCGTCAGCAGCGCGACGATGTCACCCGGCGCTGCGTGCGCGAGCAGGGTTGCGAGGTCCGAGCGCAGCGCCGTCCGCGCCAGTCTCCTCGTCTCCGGATCCGACTCGACCCAGAAGACGATCCTCGCCGCGAGGGTGGCCGGCTCGGCCGGTGCGAGCCGGGCGGCCGTCGTGATCAGGCCGGCCTGGGCGTCAGCCGCCGCTCCGAGTGCCTGCTCGACGAGCGCCAGCCGGATCCAGAGATTGCCGTCGCCCGGCGAACATCGGACCGCGTGACGAAGAAAGGCTCGCGCCTCCTGCAGTTGCTCGGGTCCGGGCGCCTCGTCCTCGCCGACCGAGCGGTCGAGGCCGATCATCAGTACGCTGGTCCCGGCGCGGACCGCGAAGGGGCCGCACCGATCCTCCCGGGCCATGGCGGCGGCATCGCCGCTGGCGCGCGCGATCGCCTCGTCCGACACCACTTCGCCGATCTCGGCGAGCGCGGCCACCCGGACGAGATCCGCCTCCGCGACCCGCGCACGGATCGCCTCCACGGTGACGGCGGCGAGGCCGAGGCCGACGCAAGCGGCGAAAATTCGGACTGGAATGGACACGGTTTCTGGTCGAGGGCTCGAAGCTCAGGCGTCCTGCTGATAATAGCTACTGTAGCGCGAGTAATAATAATCCTTGGATCCATACTCGCGGTAGTACTTCATCTGCTTGCTGTCGGCCTTGTTGAGCACGACCCCAAGGCAACGCTCCGCAATCAACGGCTCTTCCTCCAGCGTGCTGCGGACCATCCGGCGGGATGTCTTTCCCCATTCCACGACGAACAGGAAGCCGTCGATCCTCGGCGATATCGCGGCCGCATCGACGACGGGCGCCAGCGGCGGCAGGTCGATGATGATGTACTCGTAGGCGTCCGCAGCCTGCTTCATCACTTCGCTCATGCCGAGCGAAGAGAGCATTTCCGAGCTGTGGGAAATCCTGCGCTTCACCACGGCCGGCAGGACGTCGAGACCGGTCTCCGGGTTGGCGATGATGAGATCCCTGATCGGCTTGCGCTCGAGGATGGCCTCGACGAGGCCGGCTTCGACATGCCTTGCCAGCCCCCTCGTCAGCCCCGGGTTGCGCAGGTCACCGTCGATCAGCAGGGTTCGGCTGCCCTGCATGGCGAGGGTCTCGGCGAAATTCGCCGCCACGGTCGACTTGCCCTCGCCGGGCAGACAGGAGACGACCCCGATCACCTTGGGTTCCCGCCCTTCGAGGACCAGGTTGGCGGCAATTTTCCCGGCCCGCATCGTCTCCGCGAAGGACGACAGCGGGTGATCGACGACGTGGTTGAGCACGGTCGAGCGTTTTATCACCACTCGGCCGTCGATCTCACCCTCGGAGATACCCATCGAGGCCGGGTCCGCGGCGTCGGTAACCTTGGGCGCGAGCCCGATGAACTTGAGGCCGAGTTCCTCGCGCACTTGTTCTCCGGTGCGGAAGAAGCGGTCCCGATACTCGCGGAAGGCGCCGAGCCCGCCGCCGGCCACAAGCCCGAGCATCAGGAACTGCATGAGGGTCGAGCGCTTGTTGGGGTAGCTCGGAGCGCCCGGAACCTTGGCCCTGGCGATCACCTTGGCCTCGCTCACTGGGAATTCGCGCTCCTGGACCGATTCCTGGTAGCGGCCGAGAAGGCTCTGGTAGAGGTTGCGCGTCGTCTCCGACTTGCGCTCCAGTTCGCGTAGCTGGACCCGCAGCTGGTTGGCAAGGGCGGTCTCGCCGCTGGCAACGCGAATGCTGCTGATGAGATTGGCCTCGCGTCTTTGCGCGAGCTCGAGGTCGCTGCGCAGCGTCTCGGCGATGCGACCAAGCTCGGTGAACATCAGCTTCTTGTTCTCCTGGAGTTCCTCCGTCAGCCTGACCAGGCGCTCGTGGTCGGGACTGAGGCGATCCTTGAGGTCGTTGTAGAGCTTCAACGTCTCCAGGTAGCTGGTGCGGATCGTGTTCATGATCCCGCTTTCCAAGGAGTCGCGGATGGCGCGGTCCATGTCACCGCTGTCCAGGATTTCGCGAACCTGCTCGTAGCGGGCGGCCGCCGTGCCGACCGTCTCCTGAACATCCAGAAGCTGGGCGTTCAAGATGTCGAGGCGGTCGCCGGCCGGGCTGCCACCATCCTCCCCAAGCAAGTCGTGCTCGGCGCGAAAGGCCTGGACGGCGGCGTCAGCGTCGATCGACTGCTGGCGAAGTTCCTCGATCCGCTCGGCAAGCCACTCGCTGGCCCGCTGGGTGGCGTCGTACTTCGAGGCCAACTGGTCCGCCAGGTAGGCGTCCGCCCAGGCATTGGCGATGCGCGCCGCCGTGGCGGGATTCGGATCGGTGTAGGCGAGCGACAGGACGAAGGTTCGCGGCACGCGCTGGACGCGGACGTTTGCCAGCAGCTTGCCGACCGCCTGCTGAAGGCGGAGTTCCTGTTCGGCCACCACCGGCTCAGGGACCGACACGAGGCCAAAGGCCACCAGCGCGTCTTTCATGGTGCCAAGGAGATGGTCCATCGGGCTCGCGGCGGGCGCAAGGAAGCGCGCGTCCGAGGCAAGCCCGAGCTCTTCTGCGACCTGGATGGCGATGCTCTCGGAGCGCATCAGTTCGACCTGGCTCTGGGTCGTGGTGTCGTCCTGGGAAATGCCGGACGAGACGGAATACTCGTCCACCAAGTTGGTGGCGGCCCGGTCGATCAGGATCTGCGTGTCAGCCGTATAAAGGGGCACGGCCGTCAGGATGCGGAGAACACCGATGAAGGCGAAAAGCAAGGCGACGGCAAGCACCACCACCCACTGCCGGCGGGCAGCTGAGAGCAGCCGTTCAAAGTCGAACGGAGACTCTTCCGCGAGGTGCTCGCGCACCTCCCTCCCCCGACCGTCGAGGTCCAGCGGCGGCTTCTGCAGCATCAGCTAGAAATCCCGGGCCCGCTCAGGTGACGAGGTCAGCTTCCAGTACCCTGACCCGGCGTTGACGCGGGCTTGCCAGGATAGTTGTCGACGCCCTTCGGCTTGCCGCCCGGGCCCCAGCAGGGGGGATCGAAGTTATTTCCGGGCCCACCGCGACCATTGCACACGGGGCTCTTGTCGGCGTTCGGGCCCATGGCCACGACCCCGCCGCCGCCTCCCGCGCTGAACTTCTTGGCGAAGGAGGGCGCCGTGCCGAGCCCGAGGGCGAGCGACGCCACAAGGACGGTCATGATCGAGGTGCGCATATTCGATTCCCTTCGCGAGAAGACCTGAAGAATGACGCAACAGGGCGCCCGATGCAACTTGATGGGGCACGTTATAGTGCAAACATGGCTGCAGGGTTATTCGAACTCAGACCCACTGCAGGATTTTTCCGATCGGCTTTGCGAACAGCGCGTAGTCGACCGCCCCCGATCCGAGCCACCGCCGCCGCGAGCGCAGCGCCTCCAGGTTCCCGGTCATATAGGCCCGGACCCCCGAGGTGCTCGCGCCGCCCATCTGCATATCCACAAGAACCCTGTCGATGAGGCCCACGTCGCCCTCGCCGCATTCGATGGCCCGGAGCATGAAATCGTAGTCCGCCCCGATCTTCATGGCGATGTCGAATTCGCCGGTCCGCTCGACGACGTCCCGGCGCATGTAGACCGTCGGGTGCGCCGGCATCCAGCCGCGCCGGAAGCCGCCCCGCCGGTACTCGGTTGCCCGCCAGCGGCGCACCACCTCCCCGCCCCGCAGGAAATCGAGATGGCCGTGGACGACGCCGTTGCGCATCAGCGCTTCGGCGATGCTGGCCAGGGCGTCGGGTCCGTGCAGGCTATCATCCGCGTTCAGGAACCCGACGGCGTCGCCTGCAAACCGTCGGAGACCCTTGTTCATGGCATCGTAGATGCCGCGGTCCGGCTCCGAGGACACCTTGATGCGGGGGTCGGCGAAACTGTTGGCGATCTCGACGGTTTGGTCAGTCGAACCGCCGTCGATCACAAGCGACTCCCAGTGCGGGTAGCTCTGGCCAACAAGCGAGGCGAGCGTAGCGCCGATCGTCTCTTCTGCGTTGAAGGCAACGGTGACGACCGAGATGCGGACCTGCGCTGCAACGATGGCCGCGGACGGACATCCGCCTTGCAAGGGGACGCGCGCATGGCTTGTGGCTAGCATGGGTTCATATCCCGCATTGGCTTGGAGAAAGCTACCGCACTCGGGGTTGCAACGGCATCCTGCCGCCAACCCAGAAAAAGCACCCACGGTAACAGTGAAGGTGCTGAGGCGGAGACCCTCTCAGTTGGCTGCTTCCACCGCACGATGGGAATGCACCATACAACCGGACCGGCTAGATGCGGGCACCCTTGCCGGCAATACTCCGGGCCGACTCACCAAGATCAATCCCATCTGAGGGTTGCATTGTTTCGAAAACCAAGTCCTTTTCAAGCCCATTCTGTGACCAGGGCGAGAATTCCCCGCCGCCGCTGCAACTTGCAGCCACGACGAAAATCGCAGGCATGCCAAGGGGTTGCGAAGTAGCGCAAGGGATCCTTCAACACGGGTGGGAAAACCGGTTGCCCGACTAAGTTGCAGATTGGTTAGCGGTTCAGCAAGTTCAGACCGCCAATGCAACATGCCCGTCCACGGCCGGAGCAAGATCACCGACTGCAACCTGCACGCGCATTTCGCGCCCCATCAGCGTCATCAACAACCTGGCCCGGCCGCTCGCATCGAGAGATTCAATGACGCCGAGCTTGTCAGCGAACGGCCCCGCCACCAGCCGTGCGGGGTCCCCCGCCCGCATCCCGCGGGCGAATTGAATAAAACCGTCGGAGTCCATGGACGCGAACAACGTCTCGATGATCTGAAGACGCACGGGGACGGGTCCCTCGCCGTCTGTTATCAACGAGCGCACGCCCCGTGTGCCGTTGATCGCCCGCCACCGGGTCGAGCCTGGATCGACTGCCACGAAGACGTAGCCCGGAAAGGCCGCCGCCCGCCGCCTGACCGTCTTCCTCCCCTGCTTTACGTTTTTCCACAGCCAGGGGCAGGCCGTCGTGAAACCCTGCCGGTCGAGGTGTTCAACCGCCATCTGCTCCCTATGCGGCTGGGTCGAGGCGACGTGCCAGCGCAGATCCTGCCAGCCCGTTCGTTCTTTCAGTGGCATGTGCCCCCCATTCGAATGTCGCTTTTGTCGCAAACCAGGGACGCCACACTATCGCGGGTTACCCGCTTATACACTTGTCAGTTGCGGAATATTGGCCCGCAATCTTTACGGCTATACGCCTTTGTTAACGTTGCGAATTAACCCGGCCGCGTGCCGACCGGTCTCTCGCCCCCTGAAGCCGGCCGGCGCAACCCGCCCTCCTCAAGCTTCGACGCAGATGCCAGGCTTCGGCGGCTGCGCGCTGCACGAGCCGCGTCGGCGATGCGCTCTCGAGCCGCAACTCGTCGGCTCTGCCAGTCGTGGTAGCCGACGAAAGTGACGGGGAAGAGCAGGGCGATCAGCCCTATGCAGACGAGGGCGATGACAAGAAGGTCCGTGACCCTGTGATGCGCGTCGCGAACAGCGTGCTGAACCGTCTCGGGATCCATGGCCGCGACTCCTCGCGATAAGCGCTCTGGTTGTAGGATAACATGGCGTTGCGACGATGGTCGACGCATCCCGGTCAACAATCTTCGCTGGCAGACGCTATTTTCCACCGGAACCTTTGTCCCCGAAGCGAGACTCCGCGCAGCGGCGCCCCCCCGGCCAGCGGCTGCGGGCTCGTGCAGCCCTCGGCCGGCGGTTTCGCCAGCGATGCCGTCAGGAGTTGTCCGGCGGAGCGGACCGCCACCGACCTCCTCGGCGATCCGCGCTGCATCGCCGCGGCCGAGGACCTGCTCGGGGCCGGGCGAACACCAATCCCTATCTATGCTAGGCGGTCAGTACCGGTTTCCGGGAAGGTCGGCAGCGCGGCCGGGGCCAGTGCACCCGCGTGCGCCTCTTTCGATGCGAGTCGCATCGCTTGTCTCGCCATTCGCTGCCAGGGCGAGGTCAGACGGATAGAGTGTCTCCGACCCTCCCGACATGCTCGGGAGAGTAGTGCCCGTAGTGCTTCCTCAGGGTCGCCGCCGAGGTCGACACCATGGCGCTGATCTGGTCGAACGGGATGCCCGCCTGGACCATCCAGGTCACAGCGGTGTGCTTCATCGAATGGGCGCGGAACCGGGCAACGCCTGCCTTGTCGCAGGCTCCGAACAGACCGGAGTCGACCGCGCGGATGGGCTTGCCTCGGAACTCGATCACGTACCCGGTCTTCGCCCTTGCCCTCGCCCGTCGCAGGGCATCGCAGAGCCCTGGGTTTTCGCCGATCATCACCTTGGCGCGGTGCTTGTTCCCGACACCCTTTCCCATGTCGATCAACAAGCCACCCCGGAGCTCCAGGACGTCGGCATCACCGTCGCTCCTCTTCCAGGTCGGATTGAAGTCATCCGAAAGCCACGTGATCCGGTCCCAGGTGAGTTCGAGGATCGCCGACATCCGGGCGCCTGTCGCCAGTGCGAGCCGGATGAACAGGTCGGTGTGGGGGGCGGCATGCTGCAGGACCGCTCGAACCTCCTCGCGGGTGAGCCAACGGTCCCTGATCGCCGGTTGCTCGAGGCGAGCACGCACCTCGATTTTCGAGCCGATCTTCCTGTTGCGTGCCGCCCAGTTGAGAGCGGCGCGAAGGACGTTGAGTTCCCTTCGGATCGTCCCGTCGCTGTAGCGACGCCCCAGGCGGCTCGTCATGCCTCTGCGATGATCCCGGTAGGCGTCGACGACGGAATCGGTGATCGCATCCGGTGCCATTCCCGCGAAGAAGACTTTCAGCGGGCGGATCGACTCCTCCAGCCCGACCTTCGAGGCCACTTCCATGATGCGCGCGCGGCGGTATTCATCGAGGACGTCGCCACAGGTTTCGAGATGCTTCCCCGACGGCCTGGGTGCTGTTCGTTCGGCGATGATCTTGAGGGCTTCTTTCTCGGCGAGAGGCCGCTCCCTCTCTCCCGTTGACCGCTTGGCCGTGTTGTCGTTCTGCCTCCAGTGGACCTCCCAGATGCCGGCTCCATTCTGGCGCAGACGATAGTTCGGGGTCAGACTCTTCGGCCTTGGCACGGCGCGGCTCCTACCTATGGGTGCCGCAACAACATAGGGCATAACGGTGCGTTTGGGGAGCCGTTATGGCTTTTCACCATGCGCTTAGACGAACGTAAGGCGGCTAACTATCTAGTCTTAGGTGTAGATCCTCAAGCGCATGTTAGGAGACGCTCGAGCAATGGGCTGCCGTCACTAGTCCACTGCCGCACCGAGCCGAGGCATATGAATGCCGCCGGCATCAAACGCCGAAAGCGGAGCTCTTGGCTTCGCCCTATAACCCGCTGATTCCTCATCCGGAAAATGGTGCTGCGAGAGAGGATTGAACTCTCGACCTCTCCCTTACCAAGGGAGTGCTCTACCACTGAGCTACCGCAGCGCTGGTCGGTGGTCGGGGCAGTGCCCCGGCGACGGGCGTTCGTGTGCCACAGTTCTGGGGATGGCGCAAGCGGCTTGTTCCGCCTCGCGGGCGCCCGGCGCGGCTGCTGGCGGCACCGGGGCGGTTCGGCGAAGCTCCGGTATCCGCAGGCGGGATGCCGGCGCGGTTCGGCGAAGCTCAGGTATCCGCAGGCGGGATGCCGGGGCGGTTCGGCGAAGCTTTGGTATCCGCAGGCGGGATGCCGGCGCGGTTCGGCGAAGGCCGGTTCCGCAGGCGTCATCCGGCGCGCCGCGCGGCCGGTCACATCACGCCGGCGCGGAGGAAGTCGAGCGTGTGGACGATGCCGACCGGGCGGCGGTGCTCGACCACGAACAGCACCGAGATGCGCTTGGTCTGCATGGTCTTCAGGGCCTCGGCGGCCACCAGGTCGCCGGCCACCACGGTCGGGCTGTGGCTCATCACCTCCTCCACCCGGCGGGCGAGGATGTCGTCCGTCATGTGGCGGCGGAGGTCGCCGTCGGTGATGACGCCGACGAGGTCGCCGGTCGCGTCGACGATGCCGGCGACGCCGAAGCCGCGGGCGGTCATCGTCACGATCGCCTCCTTCATCTCGGTGCCGAGCGGCAGCAGCGGCAGGGATTCGGCGCCGTGCATCAGGTCGCGCACGAACTTCAGCTGGGCGCCGAGCTTGCCGCCCGGATGGAACACCTTGAAGTCCAGCGCGGTGAAGCCGCGGGCCTCGAGCAGGGCGATGGCGAGCGCGTCGCCGACGGCGAGCTGGAGCAGCGTCGAGGTCGTCGGCGCGAGCCCGTGCGGGCAGGCCTCCTGCACCCTCGGCAGGACCAGCGGCACGGTGGAGGCGCGGGCCAGCGTCGAGGCCGGTCCCGCGGTCATGCCGATGACGGCGATGTCGAAGCGCTTGGCGTGGGAGATCACGCCGGCGAGCTCCGCCGCCTCGCCCGACCAGCTCAGCGCCATCACCACGTCGTCGCTGACCAGCATGCCGAGGTCGCCGTGCGTCGCCTCGGTCGGATGCATGAAGTAGGACGGCGTGCCGGTGGAGGACATGGTCGCCGCCAGCTTGCGGGCGATGTGGCCGGACTTGCCGACCCCGGTCACGATCAGCCGGCCCGGCGCGGTGCGGATCAGCGACACCGCCTCGGCGAGGCGAACGCCGAGTTCCCCGTCCGAGGCCTCGCGAATCACGACGTCGAGGGCGGCGCGGCCGATCTCGAGCGAGCGCAGGACGGAGGGAACGACTTTTTCGGGCATCTGGTCCTCGGCAGCCGGCGGCAACGTCAGCGCTCGATAGCGCCGCGGCGCCGGCGCATCAACCCCGCGATCGGCGCTCAACCGCCCAGGATCCGCCGCGCGCGCTCGAGGTCGGCGGGGGTGTCGACCCCGAGCGGCACGTCGCGCACCAATTCGACGTCGATCCGCATGCCGGCCTCGAGGAGCCGCAGCTGCTCCAGACGCTCGCGCATCTCCAGCGTGGAGGGCGGCAGCGCCACCATCCGGTCGAGCGCGGCGCGGCGGAAGGCGTAGAGCCCGACATGGTGGTAGAGCGGCCCCTCGCCCCAGGGAGCGGTGGCGCGGGTGAAGTAGAGCGCGCGCAGGCGGTCCCGCGCGACCGGCGAGCCGACCACCTTGACCACGTTGGGGTTGGTCCTCTCCTCCTCCTCGACGATTTCCACGGCGAGGGTCGCCACGTCAACCGCCGGGTCGGCGAGCGGCGCGATGGAGGCGCGGATCGCCGCCGGCGCGATCGTCGGCAGGTCGCCCTGGACGTTGACGACGACCTGGTGCCGACCGTCCGGGTCCGCGGTCGCCAGCGCCGCGTGGACGCGGTCCGAGCCGCTCGGCAGCGCCGGGTCCGTCAGCACCGCGCGGCCGCCGGCCGTCTCCACCGCGTCGGCGATCGACGCCGCGTCGCAGGCGACCACCACCGGCCCGATGCCGGCCTCCACCGCCCGCCGCCAGACATGGACGATCATCGGCTCGCCGGCGATCAGCGCCAGCGGCTTGTCGGGGAGGCGGGTCGAGGCGAGTCGGGAGGGAATGAGGACGACGGCGGACACGGGTGGTTCGGCCATGGCGGGTTCCGGTGTTCAGCGGGCCGGACGGTGATGCCCGATCTGCCGGAGGAAGTGCAAGCGGAACCGCTCAGAGCGGTCCCTTGAAGACGAAGGCGGCGCCGAGGGCGATGAAGGCGAAGCCGACGAGGTGGTTCATGGTGAGGCTCTCCTTCAGCCAGAGCACCGAGAAACCGGCGAAGACGACGAGGGTGATCACCTCCTGGATCGTCTTCAGCTCCGCCGCCGAATAGACCGCATGGCCGATCCGGTTCGCCGGCACGGCGAGGCAGTATTCGACGAAGGCGATGCCCCAGGAGACGAGGATGACCAGCATGAGCGGCTGGCCGGGGAACCTGAGGTGCCCGTACCAGGCCAGCGTCATGAAGAGGTTGGAGCAGACGAGAAGCAGGATCGGCAGGACCGAAGGGGAGAGAAGGAGCGACATCGCGCAGGTGATTCCGGGAGGAGCGACGGGCGATGGATAGCCCGACGCCGGAAGCGCGGAAAGGGCGGCATTCGTCCGGGCGCCGGCGCCCTCGCCTGCCCGGCACTGCCTTGAGGGCCTGCCCCCGGTCCCGGGCTCTCCCCTCCCCACCCCTCGTCGTCACCCCGGCGAAAGCCGGGGTCCAGCGCCCGGCGGAGGCGGCGCCGACGGTGGGGGGTGGATCCCTGTGTGTCGATTCTGTGCGAAGGTGTTGGCGGGCGGGAGATCGCTGGATCCCTGGTCTTCGAGACCGAAAGTCGGTCACGATCCCCGCCCG
>JAWLCO010000036.1:0-34078 GCA_041687075.1 Hyphomicrobiaceae bacterium
TAGGCTCCCAGGCCCAACACCGCCGACTGCAGCATCATGCGCAGCACCTTGGAAATGCCGCTGAAGGTGCCGGTGACGTCGTTGGTCTTGGTCTGCAGCGCGAGGTGCTCGGAGTTGATCTTCTCGAACCGGGCGATGGCGCGACCCGAAAAGCCCATGGCGCGGATGACGTCGGCGTTCCGCGCATGCGACTCGGCCATCGCCGCGCGCGCCACCGCCGCCTGCTGCGTCGCCGAGCTTCGCATGCGGGTGAGAATCTCGGTGATGATGGTCAGCACCGTCAGCACCAGCGCGCCGGCAAAGGTCAAAATGCCGAGCCAGGGGTGCAGGTAATAAACAAAGGCCAGGTAAAGCGGCACCCACGGCAGGTCGAACAGCGCCATCGGCCCCTGCCCGCCCATGAACTGGCGCAGCATGTCGACATCGCGGCCGCGCTCTGAAGCCTCGGCCGTTGAAAAGCCATAGCGCGGCATGTCGATCACCACCTTGTGCGCCAGCGGCGCCAGTTGGTGATCGAGCTGGGCACCGAGCCGCACCAGGATCTGCGAACGGCTGACGTCGAGCAGCCCCTGGAAGAAATAGAGCCCGATGGCGAGCGCCGACAAAGCGAGCAGCGTCGGAACGCTGTGGCTCGTCAGTGCCCGGTCATAGATCTGCAGCATGTAAAGCGAGCCGGTCAGCGCCAGCACGTTGACGATGCCCGACAGAATGAAAATGAACACGACGACCGAACGCACGCCGCCCAATTCGGACAGCGGCGTTCTTTTCTTTGAAAAGAGCTTCTTGGCGGGTTTTTTACGCATGACCTGAAATCGCCCCGTCGATGACTTGCTGCGAGACGGAGAGGCGATTTATTCGCCCCCCCGCCAGGGACCTGTTTTTCAGTTATGCGAAATCGCTGCCGGTGATGTCGGTGCGACCGACGATCGTGATCACGAAATCGGCCTCCTGATCATCATCAAGACTGCCTTCGACCAGCGTGTTGTCACCGTCGACGGTCAGCCGGAGCGGTCCTCCCACGGTGAAGGTCAGACCGTCTGTGAGATAGCTCTCCGCCGCGTCGTTGTAGCCCATGCTCTCGAGAAGCGGCGTGAGGTCGATTTTGTCGCCGGTGGCGAAGTCGGTGATGCTATCGCCGTTGGCAGCGGCAACCGAATTGAAGACGAACGTGTCATTGCCCGAGCCGCCGGTGAGGACATTGACCGCATTGCCGGCGACGATGGTGTCAGCACCACCACCACCGATGACGTTCTCGATACCGCTCAGTGTGTCGGTTCCGGACTCCTCGCCCATGGCGACGCCGAGGGCCAGGTTGACATCAACACCGAGCTCGGTTGCCGACAGATCATAAGTATCGATCCCGTCATCACCGTTGATGACATCGTTGCCATCTCCGACTTTTGCGAAGATGACATCATTTCCGTCGCCAGCGTGAATGACGTCCCGATCGCCCTCTCCGTAGATGAGGTCGTCGCCTGCCTCACCGAGTATGGTGTCTTTGCCTGACCCACCATACACCGTGTCGTCGCCCGCGCCGGCCAGGATGTTGTCGTCACCCTCGTTGCCGAACAGCATATCCACGCCCGCACCGCCGAGCAGATTGTCAGCGCCGGCTCCGCCGACCAGATGGTCATCTCCATCGAGGCCCAGCAGCGTGTCGTCACCACCCTCACCCATGAGCGTGTCGCCGTTCTCACCGCCCATTTGGGCATCGTTGTCCTCTGTGCCCATGTAGAGCACGTACGGCAGGGCCGAATTGTTACCGCCGGTGCTTGGCGGAGGAGTTGTGTTCGGGTTCTCCTCCTCGGTCTCGTCTGAGCTATCGTCGTCGTCTAGCTCATCGTCATCATCGCTATCATCGTCATCATCATCATCGTCATCGTCAGAGTCATCGTCGTCGTCAGAGTCGTCGTCGTCCTCCTCTTCCTCGTCGTCATCGTCGTCATCGTTATCGTTCGAGCTGTCGTTATCGTCATCATCGTCCGAGTTGAACGGATCGTCGTCATCGTCCGATGGCGTGTTCGGGGCGTCCGTGTCGAACACGTTTTCTGGCAGACCGGTCAAGCCGGTGTTCCGCGCGATGATGTCGGAGAAGGTGACGTCGTTTTCCCCTTCGAAAAGCGAGTCATCGAAGATCTCGAGGTAGTAAAGCCGATCACCGTGCTGCAATCGGTTGAGCTGCTCGAGGAAAATATAGCCGAAGGTGGAGCCGAGCTGGCCGTGCCGCGGCTTCTCGAGAAGCCCGCCGATCCAGAGGTCCACAGCGTCCAAACCCTCCGGATAGGCTTGCTTGAGTTGGTCCATTATCTCATCGGACAGGTCATTGCGGTCCTGGAAATCGTCCCAGTCCGTGTACGGACGCAGGCTTTCAATGCCCGTTTTCGCATAGAGTTGCTCGCGGACCTCGTTGAATGGCGCGATCCCCATGTCCCTGCCGCGGAAGATGTTGAGCGCGGCAAGGTCGAGCGGTTGGCCGACGAGTTGGTTGCGCAAAGCGTTGACCATGTCTGCATCGATCGCCTGGTGTGGCACGGCCACGGCGCCCGCGAGCAGCCCATTAATGCCGATATTCTTCACGGTCTCGGGCTTGAGGAAGGCCTGCACCAGCGACATTTGCTGGATTTGGCCGTTCTCGTCGAGATAGCTGACCGTCTCGTTCAGCATGGAATGGCCGAAGCGATAGGCCGCCTGCGCGAACTCGACGGAGATCGAAGCGTCTACATCTGGATCATAGCCGTCGAAACCATGCTCGTTGTCATCATCGAGACCACCCGCCATCGCGGTTGCAAACTCGGTGAAGACGACGCGTTGGTATTCCGCCACGTTCATGATGCGGGCAGCTTCGAAATACTCCTCTTCCGTCCAGGCTCCGTCTGTTTTCTCCTTCAGCTGGTCGACCCAGTAATTATGATTGCGTGCCCAGACCGTGTGGATGGTGGTCAGCATCACGTTCTCGTTGGCCCGGCCGTCACCGGCCACGAAGTAATGGCCGATCGCGTCCAGATCGAGCTGCATGCTCCCGTCCGGAAGGGTCACAAAGGCGGGGATGAAATCGATGAGAAGCGGCTGTCCGGTCCCGTCATAGTTCGTGATGTCCTCGGACGTGAGCTCCTGGCCACCCGTCATTATCCGGTAATTCTCCCGGATATGGTTGAGCGTCGGCAGGAGAGCTCGCCCGGAGCTGTCGAGATCGCCGGTCAGAAGGTAGGCACTCTGCTGCGGCCCGTTCGGACCGGCTTCCCATTTGCGGAGCAGATCCGTGATCGCATTATGCGATCCATAGGCCTGGTTCTGATCCACATATGGCGAGGCATGGTTGATGTATTGCGCCGGGATCTCGTCGCCGCTGTTCGGAATGCCGTCGGGGTCAATCCCCGTGCCGGGCACGATGTTGGAACGCGGCGCACTGATCGGGAAACCGTCCGATCCTATCTCCACCTTGCCCGGCTCGCCTTTGGCGACGAAATCGAGCCCGTGATCGAAGTACTGACCGAAGAAGGTCAGAAGCGCTGTGCCGCCGAACTCGTTCGGAATGCTCTCCTCGATGCCGTCGCCATCATTATCCTGGTTGGCGATGATGTCGGAGATCTCACGCGGCGTGAGCTCCGTCTCGCGGATGCCGGAGGCCCCGTCCGTATAATGTGGATCGGTCAGCCGAATGAAATTGTATCCGGCGGTGCCCCACGTGGGTTCCCCCTCGTTATTGCCATAGCCGGAAGAATCGCGGACGAGACCGTCCTGCACCATTTCGAGCAGGTCTTCCAGATCCTCCTCGTCGAGGTTTACGCCGCCGGAAGAAGGCGGCGGAGCGCTTTGGAACTGAGGCGGCACGTTGCCGCTGAACGTGACGGAATGCGTCCCGTTCGTGAACGTCATTGTGCCGTCGTTGTTGTCCTGCAACGTATAGCTCGAAAGGTCGGACCCAGTCGGCAACTCGACAACGTCCTGCGGGCGAAGCGTTCCGATGATCGTGTCATTCCCGCCGTTCGATTTGAAGACGATGCGGTGAGCGGACTGAAGCTCTGATATATCCACCACGTCATCGCCCGTATCACCATTGATGGTGACTGTGCTGGTGCTGAGGTGTGTTCCGTTGAAATCTCCAATGAGCTGGAATGTATCATTCCCGGCTGCACCACTCGTGCCTGATACTCCGGCTCCATTGATGATGATCTCTTCGATTTCGAAGAGCTGGGCGATGATCGATCCGAAATTCGTCCCGTTCCTGGTGACAATGATTTCCGCATTGGGCGCCAGGTCCGCGGCCCGGTTTGCATTCCCTGCACTGAAATCAATCCAGGCCTGCCTAGTCCAGATCGTGTAGATTTCCGACTCGGCATTGCCGTTGATAACGAACTGGTCGCCGGCACTGCCTTCGGTGCCGCCGTCAACCACATCGCGACCGTCGTGGTTCGTGTCGGGCAGGTTGTTGTTCCAGATGATGGTGTCATCACCTGCGCCGCCGTTCAGCGTGTCCTGCCCCAGTCCGCCGATGAGAGTGTCGTTTCCATCACCGCCGTTCAGTGTGTCTGCTCCGGCCCCGCCATTAAGCGTGTCATCTCCGGCATCGCCGTTCAGCGTGTCACCGCCTCCGCCGCCGGCAAGCATATCGCTTCCGGCACCGCCGTTGAGCGTGTCAGCTCCGCCTTCTCCGAAGAGCTGATCATCGCCATTTTCGCCGCTCAGGACATCAGCTCCACCACGCCCTTCCGCGATATCATCGCCTGGCGTGCCCGGGAAATCGTCGGCCCCCCCGGCTCCGATGAAATGAGCTCCGACCGGACCGACTGGTTCAGAGGTAACCTGCTCCGCCTTCCCTGCACCATCTGTGAAGGTCACGACGACCCGGAGCACCTGGTTCACGTTGAACTGGCCCAGAGGGAAGATTGCGGACGTCGCTCCTGCAATATCGGTCCAGCCGGTCCCGTTGAACGACTGCCATTGATAGGCAATCGACGCTTCATTTATTCCGTTGGGATCGCTTACAGCCGAGATATCGACCGTCAGACTTTGATTCTGCGTCGCCGCTCCGCTGATGATCGGCAGCCCGATTGGTGGCTGATTCACCGAGAAATCCTGATCCCGGAATCGGAGGACCTCAATATTCCGGAGCGTATCGACGCCATCGGAGACGATGTTCGCGCCCGTATCGGGATCGATATCGTCGGTTACCGTCACGTGAGTAACGGTGATGGTGCCATCGTCATTGAAGACGATATCGTAGTTCGCCATATCGTCATTGAAAACGGCGACATCAGTGCCCGGCTGACCGCCTTCCAGGTTCTTGATTTCACGTACGATGTGCAGCTGGTTCGGCTTCACCTCACGGGCGAGGAGGAGTTCGAGCAACGACTTGCCGGCCCACGCCCCGATATCGGGGTTACCGGCCACCTCTGCTGCGGTGAACACATGCTTCAGTGTCGTCACTGTCGCAATTTCGTTCTCTGGCGTGTTTTCCTCACCGTCGCCGGTGATTCTGATCCGGACGTTGAGCCACGCATCGCCGTCGAGAAAATCGTCGCCGCCGTTGCCCTCGAGAATATCACTCCCACCACCACCAAGCAGAATATTGCCGGTGTCGAAGGCAACGATCTGCTCGAGCTCCTCTGCTGTTGCACCGATGGGCGCAGCTTCGATCAGATTTCCGAGCAACTCACGCAGGCCGTTGATGCGGTCTACGCCAGCCTGAGTCAGCTCGTCATTGAAGAAGACATTCTCATTGGCGGAAACCGTGTTACCCTCGTTTATTTCGTCATCGTCACCGTCGTCACCAATCGCGTTTACAGACACGCGGTTATCGCCGATCAGTGTGTCGTTTCCCTCCCAACCGGATAGCGCTTCAGTCTTGTCGAACCGGTTGCGGAGAATGTCCTCCTCTTCCGTTGTGAAAATTTTGATGCGCATGTCGGCGTAGGCGTCGATCTGCGCACCCTGGAAGGTCGCCCAGTCGAAGCCAAACATGCCCTCGTTGCGCATGACGCTTTCGCCCTGGACCATGATGTCGTCGCCGGATTCGGCGTCGAAGTCTTGCTCGTCCGAGCCGGCGAACATCACGTCGTGGCCGATAATCGTGGAATTGAAGAACAGCTCGGAGTTATCGCCGGCAATGGTATCGAAGCCGGGGCCACCCTCGATCCAGTCGTCGCCCTCATTGCCCATCAGGAAGTCGACGTCGGCGCCGCCCAGGATGAAGTCGTCGCCCTCGCCGCCGAACACTTCGGATCCATCTACGCCGACGAAGATCGCGTCCTTGCCGTCGCCACCCATGATGACGTCGCCCAGGCCGTTCGAGGACGAAATAACATCATCGCCTTCGTCGCCTTTGATAAAGTCTTCGGCATCACCCTCGTCGGTTATGATGTCGTCGCCGGGGCCACCCATTATGAGATCGACGCCCTGCCCACCTTCGATGCGATCGTCACCGGCATCGCCCCAAATGGCGTCGTCACCGAGATCGCCGATCAGGACGTCGTTCTGGTTCGTCCCGCCGAGCACAACATGCTCGCCGCCAATGAAGCGCAGATAATTCTGGTAGAAGCCGTCCGGGTCGAAGTTTGGTGGCCCCTCACGATTGACCTTCGACAGCCCCAGCCCCGCGAGCACCGGGTCGTCAAGTTCCGGGTCAGCGCCAATCTGTTTCGACTGGTCAGCCTCGAGCACGTGGTCGTACCTGGTGAATGCGTCAATGCCGATGTGGCTGTTAACGATGTCATCGGCAGTGCCGCGGATGCCATCCGGGCCGGGATCCGTGATATCGGTATTCGCCATGATGAGCTTGGAGAAGGCGTTGTTCTCCAGCTCATTGAGGAAGTTGAGGCCCTGTGTACGGGTCAGGTAATAGAACCGGTCGCCGTCCTGCAGGTTTTCGAGCTGCGCCTCGAAAATCGCCCGGAACGTTGAGCCCAGCATGCCGCCAAACAGCAGGATCTTCTCGGCCAGGCCGCCAATCCACAGATCGATGCTGTTGACGCCGGTCTCGGCGGCCGGGCCGTTCAGCCAATCGAGCCTGGCTTGGCGCTGCTCGGGCGTTTCGCCCTCCACGCCAAGGACGAGGTCGGTCGCGGCGGCACGGCGCGCCAGGTAGTCATCGCCTGCAGCGAGAATTGTCTCGTGCGTGCCATAGGCGGCGATGAAGTTGATCACCGACATCGGCGTCTTCAAGTTCGTCGCGAAGTCGACCCAGCTCTCGTAGGGCTCGAGGAAGCTCGACCCGGTAGCTGCGTAGAGCTGCGCACGCGCCTCGTTCAGGGTTGGAACACCCGTGTCCCGACCACGCGCGATGTTGATCGCGGGGAGATCGAGCGGCAGGCCCAGCAGGTTGTTGCGCAGCGAGTTGACGACGAACTCGTCGATCTCGTTGCCATGCACCAGCGTCATTCCGCGGACGATCGCGCCGGCAGCTTCCTCGGCAGTGAGGGTGCCGTCATTGTCGAACTCGATAGGATTCAGGAAGGCGTCGATCAAACCGAGGTCGCCCGGGGAGCTCCAGTCCGGGTTGACCATCGGCGTACCATTTTCATCCAGGAAGATCCGGCCTACCGTGTCGGTCAGCATCGAATGACCGAAGCGATAGACTGTATTGGCAAATTCGGCGAAAATCGCCGGGTTGATGTCGGTCACACTATTGAAAACGAATGGATCGACTGACGGCTCGATTCGGCGAGCGAACTCCTCGAACACGAGGTGCTGATACTGCATTTCAGTGGCGAAACGCGCCGTCTGGAACAGCCGCTCGCCGTCCCATTGCAGGGTTGATGGATCCGCTGGAATCTCGGTCACATCCGTCAAAAGCCATTCGTTTATGAAATCGAGATCACCCGTCTCCAAGATGATTTTCTTGTTCAGCTCGACTTGCCGGTTGTGCTCGGAGTGGAATACATGGTGAACCGCAGTCAGGCCGATGTTCTCATTTCCGCGGCCATCGCCGGTGATGAAATGCCGGTCCAGGAGCTCATTATCGTATTGGGTATTATTGCCATTCTGGCTAGGAACATCATTTCCGATATCTTGGTCGGGGTCCGGTTGCAACTCTCCGCTCTCATCGAGCACCGGCACGGCATTATGCGCGATGTCGTCCAGGAATGCGTGCGAGGTACGAACCGGGCCGAAACCGCCATTCAGATCCGCAATGACAACCGGTTGAACAACACCGTCGACGACTGTGGCGCTGACGGTCACATCGTCAGCCGTATTGGGTATGTTATCATCACCTATGTCGATGATAACCTGGGGAAAGCCGTCATCCCCTGGGATGAACTTCCCATAGGGATCGGTCCGCAAGAGCGGAATGTTGAAAACATCCAGATCGCTCAGCTGAATTCCGAGTAGGTTGAGAGCCTGGGCCTTCACATCTGCCCAGGTCGGCAGACCACCACTCGCCCCATTGAGCAGATTGCCCGTTGCCACCGGCCCGTCAGCGGTCATGACGTATTCACGCAGGAAGACCTGATGGGACGGATGAGATGTGTAGGTCTGGTTCTGATCAACGAATGGTGTGGTCGTATTGGTATGTTCGGCAACGCCGTCGGGCCCTTCAACGGGAGTGGCTCTGGTCAGGGCCATGAAGGCCAGCTGAGGCGGCACTTCATCACCGCTGTCAGGAATCCCATCTGGTCCGTGCGTGATGAGGGGGTCATTCGGTTGTAGTGGAATGAAGATGGTTCCGTTTTGACCTTTCGTTATGAGGTCGAGACCGTGGTCGAAGAACTGACCGAAAAACGTCATCCAGCCATTGAATGGCGCAGAAATGCCCTCGTCCGGGGCGATGTTGGGAATGAGAGCGAGATCTACATTGGCAACCTCGCGCTGAGTCCCGTTCTGGAGTGCACCGTCAACGATAACAGCACCATCCACGCCCTCAATCAGCGTACCCGGCTCGACCGGTTCGCGCTCGTATTTCTCAACGAATGCATCAACTGCCAGCTCGTTGGCAAGAAATGCAGCAACCGCGGCGGGGTTGCTGACGTCCATCGAGACGATCAGGTTTGAGATGATCCGAGGGTCGGTGTCTATAACGTGCCCGCTATTTCCGTAATGTGTATTGGTGACTTCGCCTCCAGACTCAGGCCCATTGATGTCGATCGGATCTTCCGGTCCGCCATCCCGGTAGCTCGCCTCCAGCATTCGCGGCATGATCTGGTCGGCGGCGCCCCAGAGCTCGCGGCCTTCGAGAAGGTTATTGTAACTTCCGTCGACCGTGCGGAGGCCAAAGGGCGTCTTGGGGTCAGGAATGGCGCGAGGCGTGTTCGGATCGCCGGTAAAGTTGCCGTTGGCGTCGTAGGCAGCCGGATCGGTGATTACGTTGCCGTCGACATCGAGCCGGATTTCGGTCAGGGCGGCCCCGTTCGAATGCGCCTCGGCAATTTTGATCTGCTTGAGAATAAACTCGAGATCATGCTGATTGAGCGTGAGAGCCATACCCGTTACTCCTCCCAGTCGAAACCAAATGCGTTAATGCCCCGGCACTCGCGCGCACGGCATTGGCGGTTGAAATCTGTTTTCAGGATCAGAGGGCCCAGGTGCGACGCGCGATCGGCGTCCGCTCTGACGAGAAGGCGCCTGCAGGATTGGCCCCTTTGGCGCCTCGATGGCACTCGCAGAGCTGAGTCTCAACGCGTACACGGCGGCTCTACTCCAACACTAACAGCGCGATCTTAGGTTGAGCGGAATCTGCCGTGATCGGCCGGATGGCTACGAACCGTCAGGACCGTGGTTGGATACGGCTCAGACCATGGTCGGATGAACCGGATTAACCATGCATGCCGGGAGACGCCCCACAGGCCGTACCGATCCGCCCCTTAACCGCGACCTGGTCAGCACACGAAGGTTAACGCGGCACAGCGAAACTGAACTGGAAATGCGGTTGGGTGGTCAGCGCCGCGGGCCTACACGTTCCACCACAAATTGAAGAAGGAAGCCCCACGCCGGCGGCTTGGCTGATGAGCACTCTACTGCTGGGCTTCTGAGGCTGCCTCGAACGCCGGCATGATGTGAATGCCTTCGGCGAGCAGTGAAACGCGAGCCGCCACGCCGGGCTCGACGCCATTCCGGCGCGCGACGTGAAGCGGCACCGAGAAATGGATGGGCAGATTCGGCTCGTGATCGGGTCGTAATGTCAGGTGGGCCGTCTGCCCGATCGGAAGCACGGTCTCGATAATCCCGGCAACAGGATTTTCGTGCTCGCCTCTCGATGGACGATCGCGGCGGTGAAGGACGACGAAGCCGTCGGGGATTACCCACGTAATCTTCCGGCCATTCTCGAGGTCCGGCCGAGCTGCCGCCTCGATCTCGAGGCCACCCCACGCGATTATGGTGCGCCCGTTGTCTTTATCGCGCGCAAATATCCGGCCCTCGAAAATGTTTCGCAGATCGACGAGGCGCGCCACTTCCGCCGAAACGGGCTTGGTCGTGATTTCCTCTGGCGTGCCCGTCTGCAGCGTGCGACCGCGATGCAGGACGGCCATCCGATCCGCCAGCATGATCGCCTCGTCGAGATCATGAGTAACGAGCACGACCGGCATATTGAGCCCGCGGCGCAGCTCAGCAATTTCGCGGTAAAGGCGCTGACGGGTGGCTTTGTCGACGGCCGAGAATGGTTCGTCGAGCAATAGAACCTCGGGCTCTCGCGCCAGCGCCCGCGCCACGGCGACGCGCTGCTGCTGACCTCCGGAGAGCTCCGCGGGGCGGCGGTGCTCGAGGCCGGAAAGATGGACCATTGCAAGAAGCGAGTTTGCGCGTGCCTCGCGCTCAGCCGGGCGGACATGGCCCATGGCAGCCATGACATTGGCCAGGGCCGTCATATGCGGAAACAACGCATAGCTTTGAAACACCATTCCGACGGCGCGCTGGTGTGCCGGAACGAAAAGGCCGGCCATGGCGGAAAACCAGGTTTCTCCGTTGGTTTCGATACTACCGTGCTTCGGCCGATAGGTACCCGCGATCGACCGGAGAATGGTCGACTTGCCGCTGCCGGATGGGCCGACGAGCGCCAACACCTCGCCAGGGGCGCAGGAAAACTGGGCCGCGAGCGGAATGGGCCCGTCCTGCCGCACATCGACCTGCAACCCCATCACGGCATTCACCTGAGCCGCCGGCCGATCCGGCGCGAAAACGTATATGTGAGCGCAATCGTGGCGAGAGAAACGGCAAGCAGGAAGGCCGACATTTGCGCTGCCGCATGATCATCGAAGGCCTGCACGCGGTCGTAAATCGCAATCGCGATGGTTTTTGTCTCGCCCGGGATCGAGCCGCCGACCATGAGGACGATGCCGAATTCTCCGAGCGTATGGGCAAACGAAAGCACCATGGCCGTGAGAATGCCGGGCCAGGCCAGTGGCAACTCGATTTTCGTCAGCGCCTGCATGGGCGTCATACCACAACACGCTGCGGCTTCGCGCACGTCGGACGGAATGGCTTCGAAGCCGCGCTGCATCGGCTGGATGGCAAACGGCAGATTGAAGATGACGGAAGCGACGAGGAGACCTTCGAACGTAAAAACGAGCTGTCCGCCGAACAGCGCCTGCCAGATCTGCCCGATCGGTGAGGCGGCCCCGAACGCGACAAGCAGGTAATACCCGACGACGGTCGGAGGCAGCACGAGTGGAAGGGTCACGAGCGCTTCGAGGAGTCCCTTGCCACGGAACTGATGATAAGCCAGTGCCCGTCCCAAGAGGATGCCGATCGGCAGAAGGAAGACAACCGTCAGCGCCGCAAGCCGGAGCGACAGGAACAGCGCAGTCCAGTCCATGCACCTCTCCCTGCGCGCTCAGCTCGCCTCGCCGGGCAAAACGAAGCCGTATTTGCGGAACACCGCGCGGGCCGCGGGGGCCTGAAGGTAGCCATGGAAGCGCTCGGCAACCGGCCCTGCGGTTTTCAAGAGCACCATCTGCTGCCTGAGCGCAGAGTGCCATTCTTCCGGAATCAGCGCGAACTCGCCGCGTGAGGCGACGCGGGGATCAAGAGCGAGCGAATGGGCGATGATGCCGCCCTGAGCATTGCCGGAGGTCGCAAACTGGGCCGCCTGGGCAATATTCTCGCCGTATACGAGGTTCGGTTTTATCCGATTCCAAAGCCCTTGGTGGCGCAGCGCCTCCTCGGCGCGCTTGCCGTAAGGCGCGTGCTCGGGGTTGGCGATGGCAAACCGTGTCACCCGGCCGGCATCGAGAGCAGCCGCAAGGTCGGCGAGCGAGCCGTCGGCTTTGAGCGGTGAGCCGGGCGGCACGATGATGCCGATGCGGCCGACAGCATAGAGCACCCCCTCGTCCCGGGTGAAGCCAGCCTCGGCGAGATCGCGCACGTACGTCTCGTCCGCCGACAGGAACATCTGGAAGGGCGCACCCTGCCGGATCTGACGGGCGAAGTTGCCGGACGACCCGAACGCCAGCTTCACCGACAAGCCGGTTTCAGCCTTGAAGGCCTCCGCAATCTCTTCCATCGCAAACTGCACGCTGGCAGCGACGGCGATGACCGGCACGTCGGCGCTGCTGGCATTGACGCGAGAGGCACCTGCCATGGAAGCAGCCGCTGCCCCTGTCAGGAGCAGGTTGATCGCGGCTCGGCGGCTCAGGGCAGCAGACATCAACTCTCCGGAAGTCTCATGCCGGTAGCGAGACATAAGGGACCGCATCAGCCCAAATTCCGCAACGGCAAATTGCCGTAAGCTTGAAGCCCGGGACAAACCCGCTCACAGCCTCCAGCGCCCGACGTTGCGTGCGGGCGCGATAAGAGGTATTTCGGATGATGCTTTAGGGCGAATATGTAAGGACCACAATGCCACCGCACCCGAAAGCGCCCGGCCTGGAGGTGGGCGTTACCGAGCCGATGATCCGCGAGCTCGTCCACACCTTCTATGCCCGGGTCCGCCAGGACGAGTTGCTGGGCCCGATCTTCAATGAGCATGTCGCGGACTGGCCGGACCATCTCGACCGGCTCTGCGCGTTCTGGTCATCCGTCACGCTCATGACGGGCCGCTTCAAAGGCAAGCCGGTTCCTGCTCACACGAAGCTGCCCGGCATCACTGGCCGGCACTTCTCCCACTGGCTGGCACTCTTCGCCAGGACGGCGCGCGAGGTCTGCCCGGCCGCGGCCGCGGAGCTCTTCGTCGAGCGATCCGAGCGGATTGCGCAATCGCTCCAGCTCGCGATTGCCGTACATCGCGGCGAGCTGCCCGAGGTGCGCCATGGTGCCGCGTGAGGTCATCGAATGGCGCAAGGCAGAGCGCACCCGGCTGCTCGAGATACGCCGCGGCATGCCGCTGGCCGATCGCGCGGCATTGATCGAGCCGCTTCTCGAAAATTTGCGGGCTGTCCTGGAGAAGCTGCCCTTCGGCTCACTCGGAATATACTGGCCTATTCAGCGTGAAGTGGATGTGCGCCCGCTTGCGGACGAGTTGTGCCGGCAGCGGGGCGCCAGGTTGGCGCTGCCCGTTGTCGTCCAGAAGGGTGCCCCGCTCGAGTACTGGAAGTGGCAGATGGGCGATCCCGTCGAGCGCGGATTCTGGAACATCCCGGTTCCCAAGCAGCGCCAGGTGATCGAGCCCGATGCGGTCATTGCGCCGCTTGTCGGGTTCCACGGCAAATACCGGCTCGGATACGGTGGCGGCTATTTCGACCGGACGCTCGCGGCGGCGAAAAAGCGGCCGTTGGCCATCGGCATCGGGTTCGAGTTCAGCCGGGTCGAGGGCTTCGTTCCTCAGGCCCATGACATTCCCATGAACGTCATCGTCACCGAGAGTGCGAGCTACGAGCGGTGATTCACTTGAAAGGGGGAACGCCGATGCTCGGGATTCCGGACTTCTACAAGGTGTTCCTCTTTGACATGCCCGATGGCGTCTTGCTGGCGGACGACAAGGGCGTGATCCGCATGTGGAATGCCGGATGCCAGCGGATCTTCGGTTTCACGGCAGACGAGGCAATCGGGCAGCCGCTCGACATCATCATTCCGGAGAATCTGCGGGCCCGGCACTCGGAAGGATATGCCCAGACCATGCGCACAGGGCATTCCCGCTATGGCAACGGGGATCTTCTCGCCGTACCCGCAATGCGCAAGGATGGAAGCCGCATTTCGGTCGAGTTCTCGATCCTGCCGTTTCAAGATGCCGACGGCCGAATCGTCGGGATCGGGGCCGTGATGCGGGACGTGACGAAAAAGTTCGAGGAGATGAAGTCGCTGAAGAAGGCGCTGGCGGCAGCCAGAGCTGGATAACCCAACTGTCAACCGGAGAACGCTTATGTGGCCAGATCGCAGGATCACCGAGCTGTTCGGGATCGAGCACCCCATCCTTCTGGCCCCCATGGCAGGACCCAGCACCGCAGAGCTCGGGATAGCGGCCTCAGAAGCAGGCGGGCTTGGCTGCTACGCCTGCGCGCTCTCCACGCCGGAGCAGATCCGCACGGCCATGAGCGTCATCCGGCAGCGGACGAACAGGCCGGTCAATCTGAACTTCTTCACGCATACGCCGCCAGTGCCCGATGCCGGCCGGGAGGCGCGCTGGAAGGCGCGATTGGGCCAGTATTATTCGGAGCTTGGCGTCGATCCCAATGCACCCGTTCCCAGCACCAACCGCGCACCCTTCGACGAGACGACCTGCCGGATCGTGGAAGAGTTCAAGCCCGAGGTGGTGAGTTTTCACTTCGGACTACCGGAAGAAAACCTGCTGCAGCGTGTAAAAGCGACCGGCGCGAAGGTCATCTCGTCGGCGACGACGGCCCGTGAGGCCAAGTGGCTGGCCGAGCGCGGCTGCGACGCCATCATCGCCCAGGGCGCCGAGGCGGGCGGCCACAGAGGCATGTTCCTGACGGACAACATCGCATCGCAGGCAGGCACTTTCGCCCTCGTGCCGCAGGTCGTCGACGCTGTCGACGTGCCGGTGATCGCAGCGGGCGGCATCGCCGACGGGCGCGGCATCGCGGCGGCCTTTGCGCTCGGCGCAGCGGGTGTGCAGGTGGGCACGGCGTACCTCTTCTGCCCCGAGGCCAAGGTTTCGGACCTCCACCGCTCGGCGCTGCGGTCGGCGCGCGATGATGACACCGTGCTGACGAACGTCTTCACCGGCCGGCCGGCGCGCGGCGTCATCAACAGAATCATCCGGGAGGTCGGTCCCATATCGCCGGACGCGCCCGCCTTCCCGCTTGCGGCCGGGGCGTTGGCTCCGATCAGAGCTGCCGCCGAAGCCAAGGGATCGTCGGACCTCACCTCTCTCTGGTCCGGACAAGCCGCTTCTCTCGCCCGCGACATGCCGGCCGCCGAGCTGACGCGCAAGCTGGTTCAGGAGGCGCTGGATCGCGTGAAAGCGCTCAGCGGGACTTGATCCAACCGCACGCGCGCTCTCCGAAAATTGAGCGAGGCAACCGTGACGGGCGGCATGGGTTGACATAAGGTCCTGCAAGAGTTGGCCCGACGACAGGAGCCGGTCATGTTTCGCATTCTGGCGGCCCTCGCAGCCCTGATCTTCCTGCATGCCTCCGCATGGGCAGATTTCTCGGACCAGTACTTCGAGGTGCCCAAGGGCGACGGACCTCACGACGTTGCCGTCGCATCGGACGGAGCCGTCTGGTATGCGGGGCAGAAGGCTGGCGTCGCCGGAAAGCTCGACCCGGCAACGGGTAAGATCGAACGCATTCCGCTCGGAGAGAACTCGGCGCCGCACGGCGTGATCGTGGGACCGGACGGTGCGCCGTGGTTCACCGACGGCGGGCAGAATGCGATCGTGCGTGTCGATCCCGGAACGCACGGCGTCACGGTTTGGCCATTGCCGCCGGAGCGAATGCCCTACACGAACCTCAATACGGCGGCTTTCGACGGGAAAGGGCGCATCTGGTTCACAGGGCAGAACGGCATCTATGGCCGGCTCGACCCCAACACAAGTGACATGAAGGTCTGGGATGCCCCGCGCGGGCGCGGACCCTATGGCATCACGGCCACCCCCAGCGGCGACATCTGGTTCGTGTCGCTGGCCGGCAGCTATCTCGCCAACGTCGATCTCGAAACCGGACGGGCGACCGTCTACGAGCCGCCGACACCCAAACAGGGCGCCCGGCGCGTTTGGTCGGACTCGCAGGGTCGGCTCTGGATCAGCGAATGGAACACCGGCAACGTCAGTGTCTACGATCCCGCGTCGGAAAGGTGGCAGCAGTGGACGCTCCCCGGCGAGAAGCCGCGCACTTATTCGGTCTGGGTCGATCCCGACGACAAGGTCTGGCTGACGGAATGGTCGAGCAATGCGGTCGTGCGCTTCGACCCGGAGACGGAAGAATTCAAGAGCTTTCCGAGCAACCGGCCGAATGCCAACGTGCGCCAGATGCTTGGGCGCAAGGGTGAGGCCTGGATCCCGGAATCCGGCACCGACCGGCTGCGTGTGATCCGTTATGCGTCCAAGGCGGACTGAGCGCCGGGTGCCGCGCGTCGAAATCGCTGCTCTCCTGGTCCTGGCAGCGTCGGCAACAGCCCCGCCGTCTATTCTGATGGCAGCGGAGTCCGGGGATCCGGCCCGTGGGGAGCGTGTGTTTCAACGCTGCTATGCCTGTCACTCCGTTGAACCAAACGAAGGCAACCTGCAGGGTCCGAGCCTGTACAAGGTCATCGGCCGGCCCGCGGCCGCGCTTCCGGGGTTCGATTATTCTCAGGCGATGAAACAGAAGGCTGCGGAAGGTCTCGTGTGGGATGCTGCCAGCCTTGACGCTTACATCGCCGATCCCGATGCAGTCGTGCCTGGGACGCTGATGATCATTCCTCCGGTTCGCAATGGTCAGGACCGCGGCGACCTGATCGCCTACCTGGCACGCTCCGGCCGGTTCGAGGATTGACCTCTCTGCCTTTGGAACCAATCGAGCGCCGCTGCTGTTGAGCGCTTGGAACCCCCATTTCGGCCAGCGGAGAACGACCTTGCAGCCCACCACTCAGGAGCGGACGCGGGCCGCGCTCGAGCCCCAACGCGACGTCTCGATCAGGGTACCGCTTCGCCTCACCATCAACGGAACGCTCTACGACCTCGACGTGCCCCCGTGGACCACGCTGCTCGACCTGCTGCGGAACCGGCTCGATCTCGTCGGCACCAAGAAGGGCTGCGATCACGGCCAGTGCGGTGCCTGCACCGTTCTGGTCGATGGCAGGCGCATCCTGAGCTGCTTGACGCTTGCCGTGATGCAGGATGGACGGCAGGTGACGACCATCGAAGGCCTTGCCAGCGATGGCGCCCTGCACCCGATGCAGCAGGCGTTCATCGACCACGATGGTTTCCAGTGCGGGTACTGCACGCCGGGCCAGATCTGCTCTGCCGTCGGCCTCATCAACGAAGGCCACGCGCGCACGCCCGAGGAGGTACGCGAGCTGATGAGCGGTAACATCTGCCGCTGCGGGGCTTATCCCAACATCGTCGACGCGGTGGTGGAAGTGCTGTCCAGACAGGGAGGCGGCGCGTGAGACCGTTCAGCTATACGCGGGCCGGCGACGTTTCCGAGGCCGTCCGGGAAGCATCGGCCGGCGGCGTGAAGTTCATAGCCGGCGGCACCAACCTGATCGATCTGATGAAGGAGGATGTCGAGCGGCCCATGCGGCTCATCGACATCAACCAGCTGCCGCTCGACCGGATCGAGGAGACGTCCCACGGCGGCCTGCGTATGGGCGCCCTCGTGCGCAACTCCGATGCTGCCTACGATGCGCGGATCGCAGACCGGTATCCGCTGCTGTCGAGCGCCATGCTCGCCGGGGCGAGCCCGCAACTGCGCAATGCCGCCACCATCGGGGGCAACATCATGCAGAGAACGCGCTGCTACTATTTCTTCGACACGGCAACGCCCTGCAACAAGCGCAAGCCCGGCAGCGGCTGCGGCGCGATCGGTGGCGTCAACCGTATTCACGCCATTCTCGGCGCCAGCGATCACTGCATCGCTACACATCCGTCCGATATGTGCGTCGCGCTCGCTGCACTGAATGCCGAGGTGCGCGTAGCGAAGCCCGACGGCAGCGAGCACATCATTCCCTTTACCGACTTCCACCGGCTGCCGGGCGATACACCGGAGCTGGACACGAATCTCGGCCCTGGCGAACTGATCACGGCTGTCGACCTGCCGAACGAGAGCTTCAATCGACATTACACCTACCTGAAACTGCGCGACCGTCAGTCCTATGCCTTCGCACTCGTCTCCGTGGCAGTGGCGTTGCGGCTCGAGAACGGTCAGATTGCGGACGCTCGCCTTGCGCTCGGCGGCGTTGCGCACAAGCCGTGGCGGGACAAGGATGCAGAGGGGCTGCTCGTCGGCAAGGCGCCGGAGCAGCAGCACTTCGCGGCGGTTGCGGATGCCATCCTGCGCGACGCCATCGGCCAGGGCGGCAATGACTTCAAGATCCCGCTCGCTCACCGGGCCATCATCCGTGCCCTCGAGCAGGCCGCGAACGGCACACCACAATCGCAGGTCGACAAGCGCGTCGCCTGAGGGAGGCCAGCCATGGTGACAACTGTTCACATTGGCGATCCGCTGAGCCGCGTCGATGGCGTCGAAAAGGTCACCGGCGCGGCACGTTATGCGGCGGAATACCCCGTCGACGGGTTGCTCCACGGGTTCGCGATCTCCAGTCCCATCACCAAGGGGCGCATCGCAGATATCGACACGGCAGCGGCCCTGGCCGTACCCGGCGTCGTCGAGGTGATCACCCATCTCAACCGGCCGCACGTCGCCTGGCTCGACAGCAGCTATGAAGATGATGCAGCTCCCCCGGGCTCACCATTTCGCCCGCTCTATGATGAGAAGATCCACTTCAGCGGACAGCCGATAGCTCTGGTCATTGCTGAATCGCCGGAGCTTGCGCGCTATGGCGCGGCGCTCGTCGCTGTGACCTTCGACGACGAGCCACACAACACCGATTTCAATACTGGATTGGCCGAGCGCTTTGTGCCGCAAGAGCAGCGTTCGCATGCCGCTTCACCAAAGAACAGAGGTGACGCCGATGGCGCGCTGAACGCTGCGTCGGTCCGCATCAGCGGCGATTACCACCTGATGACGGAAGTTCATAACCCTATCGAGATGCACGCCTCCACGGTGGTCTGGGAGGACGGCGGCAAGATCACCGTCTACGACAAGAATCAGGGCTCGCAGAACGTCCAGAACTATCTGTCCAATGTCTCCAATCTGTCTGGCGACGACGTTCGCGTCCGCAACCCTTACGTTGGCGGCGCTTTCGGTTCGGGCTTGAGGCCGCAGTGGCAGGTCAATCTCGCGGTCCTTGCCGCCAAGAAGCTCGAGCGCTCGGTTCGGGTCGTCATGACCCGGCAGCAGATGTTCACTCACACGCACCGTCCTGAGTGCCTCCAGTGCGTGTCACTCGCCGCGGACGAGAGCGGCAAGCTGGCAGCGATCGCCGTCGATGCCACGACAGCCACCTCACGGTACGAAGATTATTCCGAAAGCGTCGTGAAGTGGACCGGCATAATCTATGGCTGTGAGAACGGCGCATTCGGATATTCCCTCGTCCCGCTCGATACGTCGACACCTGGCGACATGCGCGCACCCGGCGCGGCTACGGGGATGAATCTGTTCGAGATCGCCATGGACGAGCTTGCGTACGCTGCGGGCATGGACCCGCTCGAGCTGCGCATCGTCAACTTCACCGACGTCGACCTGGAGAACAATGCGCCGTACACCAGCAAAGCGCTGCTCGCTGCCTACAGGGAAGGCGCGGCGCGTTTCGGCTGGGACAAGCGGAGCCATGCGCCGCGATCCATGCGTGATGGCAAGGAGCTTGTCGGGTGGGGCATGGCCAGCGGCATCTGGGAGACACTCCTGATGCAGATTACCGCCCGCGCGATAGTCAGTGCGGATGGATACCTGGAGATCGCATCGGCGGCTTCGGACATCGGCACGGGCACCTACACCATCATGGCCCAGGTCGCGTGCGAAACCCTCGGACTACCCGCCGATCGCGTCCGCGTAAGACTTGGCGATTCCGACCTGCCGGCCTCACCGCTCGAGGGCGGATCCTGGATGGCGGCTTCTGTGGGTGCCGCGGTCCAGCTCGCCTGCCGGTCACTGGCCAGCGAGCTTCTCAACGATGCAACCAGGATGAGCAATTCGCCGATTGGCACTCCGACGCTCGACCAGGTCGAGTTCGCAGACGGCGCAATCCGCCTCAAAGGAGATCCCTCCCGCCTCGTCAGGTATGAAGACATCCTAAAGGCTTCGGGCAAGCCTTCAGTCGCAGCCGAAGAGACATTCAAGCCTCAACGCAGGACCGACAAGACGAGCAACGCGCACTCGGCAGTCTTCGCGGAGGTCAAAGTCGATGAGGAGCTTGGCGTCGTTCGCGTCACCCGCGTCGTTTGCGCCGCTGCGGCGGGGCGCATTCTCAATCCCATGACCGCGCGCAGCCAGATCGTCGGGAGCGTCGTCATGGGGATCGGCATGGCGCTCGAGGAAGAAGCGATGACGGATCACCGGATCGGGCGCATCATGAACCACAATCTCGCCGAATACCACGTGCCGGTTCACGCCGATGTCGGTCACATTGATGTGATCTTCGTCGACGAGCCAGACCCGGAAGTTTCTCCGCTCGGCGCAAAGGGCCTGGGCGAGCTTGGCATCGTCGGCGCTGCGGCAGCGATTGCCAACGCCATCTTCCACGCCACGGGCAAGCGGATCAGAGATCTGCCGATCACCATCGACAAGCTGATCACCTGACCCAAGGGGCGACAACTCGCCTCCTCGGGCTTGAGATCATTGCCGATTTTCTGTGATGGTTAACCCGCGGTAGAGCACTCCCGAACGGCATTACTGTACGCCGGAATGCTGTGCGGCCTTTTCACCTTCCAGGTGCGGCAACGCAACGCCGCGGCTATTGCGCCCCAGCATCCGGGATAAGTACAACCTGGTAAGCACTTGGCTCTGGGAGGAAACGCCGGGACCGTATATTGTTGCGACGGGTTCCGGGCTGTCCGTCCGTTCTGCAAGAACAAGCGCTCCGGACAAAGGCAACGATAAAATGACTGCGACGCCGTCGCATGGGGTGAGGACGACGTGATGCGTAAACTGCTGCTGGTCGCTTTGGCACTGGTGACGGCCACCGGGGTGGCCGTTGTGCTCGTGCCGGACTGGCAGACGAACCTGCATGCCGAGAAGAGCCCCAAGCCTGCGGCGGTTCAGCAGGAACGCGCCATCTCCGTCGAGGTCGCCCCGGCGGTATCCACGGTCTATCAGGAGGATCTCCGCTCCGTCGGCAGCCTGATGTCCGACGAATCCGTTCAGATCGCATCGGAGATCGCAGGACGGATCGCGAGCTTCGAGTTTTCTGAAGGCCAGCCGGTTTCCATGGGCGATGCACTCATCAAGCTGGATGATGCGCTCGCGCAGGCCGAGCTCGTTGATGCGAAGGCCCGCTTCGCGCTGGCACGCGCCAACCGGGAGCGCGCGCGCACCCTCTCCAAGAGCGGCCACGTCACCGAGCGGGCGCACGACGAGGCCGATGCCGCATTCGAGACCTCCCGCGCTGCCCTGGAGCTTGCCACCGTCAAGCTTTCCAAGCACATCATCAGGGCCCCGTTCGACGGCATCGTCGGACTGCGGAATACCTCAGTCGGCGCCTACGTCAGCATCGGCACGCCGATGGTGAACCTCGAGAAGATCGACGTTCTCAAGATCGACTTCAAACTGCCGGAAACCGCTCTGACAGAAATCACGACGGGGCAGAGCGTCATCGTGGAGGTCGATGCGCTGCCGGGCCGAACGTTCTCGGCCGAGATTTATGCCATCAGCCCGATGGTGGATGTGAACGGCCGCGCTCTGCACGTGCGTGCACGGATGAAGAACCCTGATCTGCTGCTGCGGCCGGGGCTGTTTGCCCGCGTTACGGTGAAGGGCCGGGACACGCATGAGGTGGTGATGGTGCCGGAGAGCGCCATCGTTCCGCGCGGCGGCGAGACCTTCGTGTACGTGATTCGCGGCGGCAAGGCCGTTGAAACGAAGGTCACGCTCGGAAAGCGCGAGGCCGGCAAGGTTCAGATTCTCTCTGGCCTCGAAGCCAAATCTACGGTCGTGGTTGCCGGACAGCTGAAGCTTCGGAATGGCGTTGAGGTCGACGTCGTACAGTCCCAGAGCCAGCCGGTGCTGGAGAAGAGCTGATGAACCCGGTCGAGGTCTGCATCCGGCGCCCCGTCTTCGCGACGGTCCTCAGTCTCGTCCTGGTGCTGCTTGGCCTCGTTTCATACTCCCGGTTGACGGTCCGCGAATACCCGAACGTCGACGAGCCGACCGTTTCGGTCACGACGACCTATCCCGGGGCCGCGCCCAACATCGTCGAGACGCAGGTCACGCAGGTTCTCGAAGGCTCGATCGCCGGCATCGCCGGCATCGACGTTCTGGAATCGACCAGCCGCTCCGAGACGAGCCGGATCACGATCCGGTTTCGGCAGGAGGTGAATCCAGACGAGGCCGCAAACGATGTTCGCGACCGTGTCGGCCGTGTCCGCGGGCGTCTTCCCGACGAGATCGACGAACCTATCATCCGCAAAGTGGAGGCCGATGCCCAGGCGGTGATGTACCTCGTGTTCACCAGCGACCAGATGTCGGCGCTGGAGATCACCGATTATGTCGACCGCTATGTTATCGACCGGCTGAAGAACCTGACGGGCGTCGCCGACGTGCAGATCTATGGCGAACGCCGGTACGCCATGCGGATCTGGATAGACCGCGAACGGCTCGCGGCGTTCGCGCTGACGGTGCAGGACGTGGAGAACGCTCTGCGCAACCAGAATATCGAGATCCCCTCGGGGCGCATCGAGAGCCGCGACCGCGAGTTCAGCGTCCTGTCGCGCACAGGGCTCACCACGCCGGAAGAATTCCGCGGCATCGTCGTCAAGCGAGCGGACGGCTATCAGGTCAAGCTCGGTGATATTGCCCGCGTCGAGCTCGGCGCAGAGGATGAGCGCCGCGACAGCCGGTACAACGGCCAGCCGGCGATCGCCGTCGGCATCATCAAGCAGGCCGTGGCCAATCCGCTCGATGTCTCTCAGGCCGTCCGGAGCGTCCTGCCGGATTTGAACGCGTCGTTCCCCAACGGCCTCCAGGCCGACATCGGCAACGACGACGCCGTTTTCATCAACGAGTCCATCAAGGCGGTTTTCACCACGATCGCCGAAGCCATCGTGCTCGTGGTGATCGTGATCTTCTTCTTCCTGAGATCCGTACGGGCGTCGCTCATTCCGATCGTCACCATCCCGATCTCGCTCATCTCAACCTGCACGCTTCTTCTGGCATTCGGCTTCAGCATCAACACGCTGACACTGCTCGCGATGGTGCTGGCGATCGGCCTCGTCGTCGACGATGCCATCGTCGTGCTCGAAAACATCTCGCGCCACGTCGAGAGCGGGATGCGACCCTTGCAGGCCGCCATCAAGGGAACCCGCGAGATCGCCTTTGCCGTTCTCGCGATGACATTGACGCTGACGGCGGTCTACGCGCCCATCGCGTTTGCCCCGGGGCGCACCGGACGCCTTTTTCTCGAGTTCGCGCTGGCTCTCGCGGGGGCCGTTCTGGTGTCCGGCTTCGTCGCGCTGACGCTGACGCCGATGCTTTGCTCCAAGGTGGTGCGCCACAATCCGTCGCCCGGGCGCCTCTTCACGACGATCGAGCACGGCCTGGAACGATTTGAGGCCGGTTACCGCCGGTCTGTGGAGCTGGCGCTTTCCGTCCGATGGCTCGTGGTCGGGCTCGCTGTTCTGACGGCCGGGGCCGCCGCGCTCCTGTTTGTCAATCTCAAGTCGGAGCTTTCGCCGGTCGAAGACCGCGGCGTCATCATGATTCGCGGCTCGGGGCCCGAAGGTTCGACGCTCGCCTACAACAGCCGCTACAGTGCCCAGGCCGACGCGATCCTGGCGGAGCTGCCGGAAGTCCGCTCCCGGCTGACGATCAACGGCCTCTGGTCGCAGGTCAGCAACTTCATCGTGATCGGCCGGCTGCAGGACTGGTCGGAGCGGGATCGCAAGCAGCAGGAGCTGACGGCGCTCACCGGCCCCAAGGTCCGGAGCATACCGGGCGTGCTGGCCTTCGCGCAAAACCCGGCTTCTCTCGGCCAGCGCGGAGGCTCCCGGCCGATCGAGTTCGTCATTCAGACCTCCGGTACGTACGAGCAGCTTCAGGAGTACGCCGACAAGATGCTCGAACGCATCCGCGACTACCCGGGTCTGGATGGCGTCGACACGGACCTGAAGCTGAACTCCCCCGAATTGCGGATCGACGTCAACCGCGCCAAGATCGCCGATCTGGGGATAGATGTGTCCGTCGTCGGGCGGACGCTGGAGACCTTGCTCGGCGGGCGGCAAGTGACGCGATTCGAGCAGAACGGCGAGCAGTATGACGTTCTCGTACAGCTGGCCGCCGAGGACCGCAGCTCGCCCGAAACACTGTCGACCATCTTCGTGCGCGGTGCGGGCGGCGACATGGTGCAGCTTTCGAACATCGTGACCGTCAGCGAGACAGTCGCACCCAAGGAGCTGAGGCGGTTCAATCAGCTCCGCTCGGTGACGATCCAGGCCAACCTTGCACCAGGTTACTCGCTGGGCGACGGCCTCGCGTTCCTGGAGCAGGCGGCGCAGGAGGTGCTGCCGGCCAACATTCAGACCGACCTCAATGGTCAGAGCCGCGAGTTCCGCGCCGCGGGGCAAAGCCTAGCCTTCGTGTTCCTGCTGGCCCTCGGCTTCATCTATCTCGTGCTGTCCGCCCAGTTCGAAAGCTTCCGTTCGCCCATCATCATCATGGTGACGGTGCCACTTTCGATGGCGGGCGCGTTGGCGGCGCTCAATCTCACGGGCGGGACGCTCAACGTCTACTCGCAGATCGGCCTGGTAACTCTGATCGGCCTCATCACCAAGCACGGCATTCTCATCGTCGATTTCGCCAACCAGCAGCAGGAACTGGGCAAGGACAAGCGCAGCGCCGTGATCAATGCCGCGGCTCTCCGCCTTCGGCCGATTCTGATGACCACCGGCGCCATGGTGCTCGGGGCAGTGCCGCTGGCGCTTGCCACCGGCGCGGGAGCCGAGAGCCGTCAGCAGATCGGCTGGGTCATCGCCGGCGGCATGACCCTGGGCACCGTCCTGACGCTGTTCGTCGTGCCCGTGGTTTACACGCTCCTGAGCCGCGACTACCAGCTGGCCAGAGACGAGGAAGAGCTGACCAGTCAGCCAGCACCGGCCGAATGAAATGGGGCGGTCCCGCCGCCCCTTTCTTTGCCCATTCGCAGAGGGCAGTCCTTCAGCCCTGCGGCTGATTCAGCGGATGCCCAAAGCTCCACGAGTGGCCGAAGGGATCGAGAATCTGGGCGTACCGCTCGCCCCAGAACGCATCCCAAGGCGGCATGATGACAGTGGCTCCGGCAGCCGCCGCGCGCTCTACCGCTGCATCGCAGTTCGGCACCCCGATGTGCATGGTGACGGTGGTGCCGCCGAGCGCCTTAGGGCCTGAGACACTAGACCCTTCAGCACATTGTATGTCTGGAAAATGATCGCGTACGAATATCCGGGTGCCATTGACCCGCATCTCCGCATGCAGCAGCGATTTCCCATCCTGGGCAGGAACGCGCATCACCTCGGTTGCGCCGAAGGCCTTCTTGTAGAACTCCAGCGCCTCCGCGGCCTGTTCTATGACGAGGTGCGGAATGACCCCGCATGTCTGATCTGTCATTCTCAAAACCCTCCATCCAGTTTTCAGAATTGCTACCTCTTGCTCAATTCGCCCGCGTATATTTAGCTGACATTATCATTTCCAATTGACCGCTGGCGCCAGGCATGAAGGATGTGAAACTCCGCTCATTTTCACCTTTGATTTCTATGACCTCTTTCACTTTCACCAATTTGCCATCAGGTCCTGGCCCCTCCGTCTCCAACGTGAGAACCTTCTCGCTTTCGTCGAGTGATCCCTCGTAAACCCAGAGGTTCGCCATCATCGAGCCGAGCCAGGTGCCAACGAAGCGCTTCTTTTGCGAATCGTAGCCAAGCGTCAGCACCGTTCTTACGATCTCCCCGCCGGGCGCCTTCCCTTCGCCTTCGGCCACGATCCAAAGCCCGCCTATGGATCGGACGCTTTCGCGTCCCGTGAGCTCGCCGGGCAAATCTGGCTGCAGCTGGGGGAGCTCGACCGTGTATGACCACTCCCCGACCAGCCGTTGAAGCCAATCGTGCTCCTTCCCGGGCGTTACAGGCATCATCATGCGAAACCTCCTCGGTTCGAAAAAAGCGGGTTTACGGGAAGGCCTAACCGCCGGATATCGCCGTCAGAACCCAAACTTCGGTTCCCGGTTCAAGGCGCGTTCGAAGCGACGCGCGCTCGCCATTCACGAAGACATTGATGTGGCGGCGGACGGCTGGTGTCGAATCGCAGAGCCGGTCGCGCATTCCGGGCCAGCGCTGGTCGAGGGCATCCACCATTTCGCCGACAGTCGATGCCAGCACCTCGACGTGCCGCTCCGCTTCTGGAAACAGTCGCAGTAGAGCGGGCGCGAGAATGACAGACACTCTCGGCTGCGCGGGCGAAGGCACGCGCTCCGTCATGGCCAAAGCCTCCTGCAATGCGCCTGTCAGCGATCAACCACCAGGGTTTCCACCGAGGTGATCGTCGGCAAATGCAAAGCAATGCATTGCCAGCTTTCGCCCTCATCGGCGCTGGCGAACAGCGCCCCTGAGCTCGTACCAAAATAAACGCCAGCGGGCTCGAGCGTGTCGGTTGTCATGGCTTGCCGCAAGACGCCCAGGAACGCGTTCTTTTGCGGCAAGCCTTCCCGCAGATCCTGCCAGCTTTTGCCTGCATCGCGTGTGCGCCAGACGGCAGTTTTTCCGTCGGGAACATAGCGGCCGGCGATATCGCCATTGAGCGGCAGCAGATAAAGCGTCTCCGGGTCACGCGGATGTACCGCCGCAGGGAAACCGAACGTCGATGGCAAGCCCTCTTCAATGCTCATCCAGCTCCGGCCGCCATCATCGCTGCGATACATTCCACAGTGATTCTGCTGATAAAGCCGGGCCGGCATGCCTGGAGCCATCACGAGGCAATGCACGCATTGCCCCATTTCCGGGTATCTTTGATCCTCCGGCAGATAATCGGCCCGCGTTCCGCGGTTGCGCGGCTCCCAGGTTTTTCCGCCATCAGCAGTATGGAAAACACCAGCAGACGAAATGGCGACCCAGACCTGATCTGGATCATTCGGGTGCAGGACCATCGAGTGGAGGATGAGACCGCCGCCGCCCGGCTGCCAATGTGGGCGCGAGGGGTGATCGCGCAGACCGGATATATGGTCCCATGTCTGCCCGCCATCGTCGCTGCAGAACAGCCCGGCCGGCTCCACACCGGCGTATAGCCGTCCGCCGCCACCAAGAGCGAGGCTCCATCCGGCCTTGATCGGCTGCTCGCCTTCCGGATAAGCGAGACCCTGGCTCGAGTGAGTCCAGCTCTTGCCGAGATCGGTCGATTTCCACACGGCCGGCCCGAACCACTCGTTTCCGCCGGTCGCATAGAGAGTGCTAGTCTGAGGATCGCCTATGACGTGATTGATCGGCCAGGTTTCGCAGAACGGCCCGCTCAGCTCCCAAGAGCGGCGCCGGCTATCACTTTCGAGGAGAAACGTGCCCTTTTTCGTGCCAACGAGTACCAGGACTTTCTTCGCCATGCGAACACTCCTTTGAGCTCCCGACCCGGCCCACACTCCCCATCACGACTTATTGTCGCTGAAATGGCGAAGGCGCTGGACAGACACGTTGATATCAACACTATAAAGCCATGTCAAAGTCGAATGAGCTTCCGTTTGATGTTACGCTCAGGGTGCGCGATTTCTGCCTCTGCCTTCACGTGCAGCGGGCAGCACGAGCGATTGCACGCCGTTATGACGAGGTGCTGCGACCGCTGGGGCTGACGAACGGCCAGTTTTCCTTGATGATGTCGCTCAACCGCCCCGAGCCGCCGACGATGAGCCAGGTCTCTGCCGTTTTAGCGATGGACCGCACGACGGTGACGGCCAATCTCAAGCCGCTGGAGCGGCGCGGCCTCGTGCAGGTCACGATCGACGAAAAGGACCGCCGCAGCCGCCGGCTGAAGCTGACGCCTGGCGGCCGCAAATTGCTGGCCAAAGCCATGCCACTTTGGGAAAAGGCTCAGGCGGCGAATAAATTGCTTACTCGCGACGCCGATCTCGAACGACTGCTCGCCGATTTACGGGCGCTTTCCTGACGGGGCTCTCCGCGCCGGCGGAGGTCGCGCACATCAACTGTCAGGACGTGATCGATACATCGTCGCGCCGATCTGCCAGGACAACGGTCTGCCATGCTTCGCATGTGCTTGCTCTCGCACAGGCCCTGTGCTGCACTCCGCGGCGATGATCAGCCTTGCCCAGGGAAGGACAAGCCCCGTGAACCTGTCATTCATGCTGAAGGAACGCGCCGCAGCCGGTAAACCCATCCGCATCGGCCAGGTCGGCGCCGGTAAGTTCGGCACCATGTTTCTGGCGCAGGCGCGGACCACTGTCGGTATGCACGTGGCGGCCGTGGCGGATCTCAATATTCCGCGGGCGCGATCGCAGCTCAGGATGGCTTCCTGGCCGGAGGAGCAATACGGCGCCACGTCGCTCGATGATGCGCTGAAGAGCGGCCAGACGTTTCTAACAGACGATGCGGAGGCGATGATCCGCCATCCGGCCATCGACGTCGTGGTGGAGGCCACGGGCGATCCCAAGACGGGCATCCGGTTGTGCCAGCTCGCCATCGAGAACGGCAAGCACATCGTCATGGTCAATGTCGAAGCTGATGTCGTCGCCGGCCCGCTGCTCGCGAAGAAAGCGCGCGAGGCAGGTGTCGTCTACAGTCTGGCGTGGGGCGATCAGCCGGCGCTCGTCTGCGAGCAGGTCGACTGGGCGCGGGCGTGCGGGTTCAAGGTCGTGGCCGCGGGCAAAGGCACGCGCTATCTGCCGAGCTATCACAACTTGACGCCGGAGACGGTCTGGGACGAGCTCCGGAAGTATCTCAAGATCGATGATCCGAAGAGCATCAATCTGAAGATGTTCAACAGCTTCCTCGACGGCACCAAATCCGGCATCGAGATGAGCGCCATCTGCAATGCGACGGGGCTCGAGTCGCAAACGGAGGGGCTGTCATTCCCGCCGGCGAGCCGTTTCGAGCACGCCGACATCTGCAAACCGCAGAGCGAAGGCGGAGTGCTGGAGAAAGCCGGCGTGACAGAAGTCACGTCCATGGTCTACCGCGACGGAACCGACGTGCCGCACAATCTCGCCATGGGCACGTACGTCGTGTTCGAGGCCGCAGAGGACAACGAATACAGCCGCCGCTGCTTCAAGGAATATAACCTGCTGCCCGACAAGACGGGCCGATACGCCGCACTTTATCGGCCGACCCACATGATCGGGCTCGAGCTCGGTATATCGATCGCCTCCGCAGCACTCCGGAAAGAGCCCACGGGCGCGCCATTCTGCTTCAATTCCGATGTCGCCGCGACGGCCAAACGGAATTTGAAGGGTGGCGAAATGCTCGATGGAGAGGGCGGCTTCTGTGTCTGGGGCAAGCAGACCCCGGCATCGACGTCACTCGCGGAAGGCTACCTGCCGCTCGGTCTGGCTCATAACGTCAAACTCAAGCGGGACATCGCCGAAGGCCAGCGGCTCAGGTGGGAGGACGTGGAAATCGATCCCAACGACAGCGCGGTCAGGACGCGACGGGAAATGGAGGCGGCTTTCGGGCGGCCAGATCAAGGCGCCTGATCCCGGTTTTTTCGCCTGGGTCTGGGTTCGTGCCTGAAAAGGCTTCAGTCATCTCTGATCCACATCCTCGACGTCCGCGAGTCTTGTCACGACGGCAGCACCCGACTCGAGCGTCCGGTGCACAGGGCATTTGTTGGCGATTTCGAGCAGCTTCCCGCGCAGCGCTTCATCAAGCGGACCCTCGACGCTGATCGTCCGCTCGAACCGGTCGATCTTGCCGGTGCGGCCCTCGACGACCTCGCCACAGTCATCACAGTGCTCAACGGGCACCTTTCCATGATTGACGCTCACGCTCACCCTGCCCAACGCGAGCTTCTTGTACTCAGCGTACATGCGGAGCGTCATGGTGGTGCAGGCACCGAGTGCGATGGAGATGTAATCGTATGGGGTTGGCCCGCTGTTCAATCCGCCAACGGACTCCGGCTCGTCAGCGAGCAGGTGATGCCGGCCCGCAACGGCGGCATTCTGATATTTGCTGGCACCGGTTTCGTAGACGAGAATTCCGGACTTCCAGATTTCGACCGGCTTTTCCTCGGGCAGATAGCGCGAAGCCCAGGCGGCAATCACCTCGGCGATATAAACCGCGTCCCGCCGGTCCGAAAGGAGGTGGTCGGCCCGCTCAAGCGAAATGAAGCTCTTCGGATGCCTGGCGGCGACGAAGAGTTTCGTCGCGTGCTCGATGCCGACGATCTGATCGATTGGCGAATGCAGGATCAGTAGCGCCTTGCGCAGATTGGCAACATGGTCCGTAAGGGCATGCCCGCGCGCGTCGTCGACAAGCTCCTTGGCAATCGGGAACTTCCGACCAGCGAGAGTCACCGTCGCTACGCCTTCGCGCTCGATCTCTTCGAGTTCCGCCTCGAAGTTCTTCAGCACGTGGGCAACGTTTGAGGGCGCGGCAATGGTCGCAACGGCCTTCGCCTCCGGAATGCGATGGGCCGCGGCGAGAATGGCGGCACCGCCCAGCGAGTGGCCGATCAGCACGGTGGGCGCAGCGAAATGCTCGCGCAGGTAATCGGCGGCGCGGACAAGATCCTCGACGTTCGACGAAAAATCGGTGCTCGCAAAATCGCCTTCGGAAGATCCGAGCCCCGTGAAATCGAACCGCAGCACCCCGAACCCGAGGGAGGCCAGCTGCCCGGCGATGCTCCGCGTGGCAATGGTCTCCTTCGAGCAGGTAAAGCAGTGCGCGAACAGGGCATAACCACGAATGGGCCCCGCCGGCTGGTCGAGCCGCGCGGCGAGCTCGTGGCCGCGGCTGCCTGGAAAAGTGATGCGGAGAGGGGTCACGACATGCTCCTCTGAGGTCATCCGAGTAGGGCGATTTGGTAGCGGATAATTCTGAGGTCCACCAAACCACCCCATCGATAAGAACTCGCCGCCGCACGCTGCGTTCTGGAGACGAGGCGTCATCGCCGTGGACTTCGCACCGCAAAGTGAGGCGGAAGCTCATGCCAGAGTATTGCACCTTCTTAACCTTGGCCGGGCAATGATCGCGATCAATGCCGAACCGCACAGCGCAGATAGTAAAGGGGGAAACCGCTGAGCGTTAACTCCTCTCCGGGAAGGCGGAGACTTTTGGCCGTCGGCCGAGCGCTTACTCGTCCGCTGTGCAGGAGCCTCTTCAACTGATGAACCTTCGGGAACCTGGATAATGGTCAAACCCGCCTTCTCCAAATGGAGCCGATCTGAGGTCTGGATTTTGGGTGCGATCTTCGCCCTGGCCGCTATTGGAGCAGGCGTTTACGCATGGCAGACGCTCCGGCCACAGGGCTTGCCGAACGGCATCGCCAACAGCAATGGCCGTATCGAGGCAACCGAGATCGATATTGCCGCCAAGCTGGCCGGCCGGATTGATGAGATCCTCGTCAGGGAAGGCGAGCTCGTGAGAGCGGAGCAGGAGCTCGTCCGGATGGACACCGCCGTGCTCGAGGCACAGCTCCGGGAGGCAAAGGCGCAGCTGGAACAGGCGCGTGTCAATGTTCAGACGGCAAGGAGCCAGGTGGCACAGCGCGAATCCGAAAAATCGACAGCGGAAGCTGTCGTCGCCCAACGCGAGGCCGAGCTTGCCGCAGCGAAGAGCCGTCTGGCGCGCGCCGAGCAGCTCGTAGAGCAGGGCTGGGCCACACGACAGAGGCTGGATGACGACCGGGCGGCCTTCGAAAGCACGCAAGCAGCCGTCAGTGCCGCCAAAGCTCAGGTTGCATCCGCAGACGCCGCCTTGAACACGGCGAGATCTCAGATCCTGCAATCTGAAACCCAGGTCGAAGCGGCAGAGGCGACGATCGAGCGAATCCAGGCTGATATCAATGACAGCGTGCTGCGCTCCCCCCGGGATGGCCGCGTCCAGTTCCTGGTCGCCCAGCCCGGCGAGGTGGTGCAGGCTGGCGGTCGGGTGCTCAACCTCGTCGACCTCACCGACGTCTACATGACATTCTTTCTGCCGACGGAGCAGGCCGGGCGGGTGGCGCTCGGCGCAGAGGCCCGGATCGTTATCGATGCCGCGCCACAATACGTTATTCCGGCGCGCATTTCTTTCGTGGCCGACGTTGCACAGTTCACGCCCAAGCAAGTCGAAACACAAGAAGAGCGACAGAAGCTGATGTTCAGGCTGCGGGCGCACATCGATCCCGAGCTGCTCAAGAAGCACCTCGCGCAGGTCAAGACCGGCCTGCCGGGCATGGCGTACGTCAAGCTCAATCCGCAAGTGGAATGGCCACCTGAATTGCAGGTCCGTGTTCCGCAATGACCGCCATTCGGCCCGCTTCCACTTTCGCCGGCAAAGAGCCGGTGGCGCGCCTGCGAGAGGTCACTCTCCGGTACGGCGATACGCTCGCGCTGGACGACGTCAGCATCTACGTGCCCGCCGGCTGCATGGTGGGGCTGATCGGCCCGGATGGCGTAGGCAAATCCAGCCTGCTGTCGTTGATCTCCGGCGCACGCGCCATCCAGACGGGCTCGATCGAGGTTCTCGGCGGCGACATGGCCTCTGCGGCACATCGCGAGGAGGTTGGCCCCCGCATTGCCTACATGCCGCAAGGCCTCGGCAAAAATCTGTACCAGACCCTGTCAGTCTACGAGAACGTCGACTTTTTCGGTCGTCTGTTCGGGCAGAATGCTACGGAGCGGGAGCGCCGGATTGCCGAATTGCTGGAGGGCACCGGCCTTGCACCTTTTGCCGACCGGCCCGCAGGCAAGCTCTCCGGCGGGATGAAGCAGAAGCTGGGCCTGTGCACCGCGCTGATCCACGACCCGGACCTTCTCATCCTCGATGAGCCGACGACAGGCGTGGATCCGCTTTCCCGGCGCCAATTCTGGGAGCTGGTCGACCGCATTCGCGCCGGCCGGCCCGGGATGAGCGTGATGGTGGCGACGGCCTACATGGAGGAGGCCGCAGGTTTCGACTGGCTCGTCGCGATGGATGCCGGCCGCGTATTGGCCACCGGTGCTCCCCGCGACCTGCTGGAAAAAACGGGCACCGGCACGCTGGAAGCGGCCTTCATCGCCCTGCTCCCCGAAGAAAAGCGCTTGGGTTACCAGCCGGTAGAAATCCGCCCGCGCGAAACGATGACCGACGAAAGAATCGCGATCGAGGCACATGATCTGACCAAGCGGTTTGGCAATTTTACAGCCGTAGATCATGTGAGCTTCCGGATTTTTCGCGGCGAAATATTCGGCTTCCTCGGCTCCAATGGCTGCGGGAAGACGACGACGATGAAAATGCTGACCGGCTTGCTACCGGCTACGGAAGGTCAGGCGTGGTTGTTCGGCCGCGAGGTCGACCCTGAAGACATCGATACGCGGCGCCGCGTCGGCTACATGTCGCAACATTTCTCCCTCTACAGGGAGCTCACCGTCCGGCAGAACCTCGAGCTGCACGCGCGCCTATTCAATTTGCCTCCGGAGATGATCCCCTCGCGGGTCGCCGAAATGGCCCAACGCTTCGAGCTTGAGTCCATCATGGATGAGCTGCCGGACTCGCTGCCACTCGGTCAGCGGCAGCGGCTTTCGCTCGCCGTCGCCATGATCCACGGCCCGGAAATGCTCATTCTGGACGAGCCGACATCCGGCGTCGATCCCGTTGCCCGGGATGAATTCTGGCGCATCCTCATCGCGCTCTCCCGAGAGGACGGGGTCACGATTTTCATTTCCACCCATTTCATGAACGAGGCCGAGCGGTGCGATCGCATCTCCCTCATGCATGCGGGCCTCGTGCTCGTCAGCGGAACGCCGGCCGAGCTTGTCGAAGCACGCGGCGTGGAATCCCTCGAAGATGCCTTCGTCTCCTACTTGGAGGAGGCGGCTGCCGAGAGCGCACCGGAGGCAGCCGAGCTGCCAG